>CASFUJ010000222.1 GCA_949297645.1 uncultured Desulfovibrionaceae bacterium | reverse complement strand
TCTGTCCTGCTGCGCCACGCGATGCATGTGCGGCAGCGGAGAGCGGGCCGTCCAGCCCCAGGCACCGAACACCACGTTTTTTTCTCTGTCCATGGCTTCCAGCATGGTGAGAATGCCGGGCGTGAGGCCTGTCTTGTACAGCCAGTATTCTCCTCCGGAGCGTTCGATGGCTCCCAGATTGAGCAGCGAACCCATGAGGTGAATGACCACGTTGGGGGAGTTGAGCGCGGTTTCCAGCACGTTGCCTGCGGCATCGGTTTCCATGACGCCCCGAAGCGCCTCCTGAAGCCTGGGCGTATCGCATGCGGGAAAGGCGGCCACCATGCGCCTTGCCAGCGGAAAAGCCATGAATATCTGAGCGGGCCGGAGCCTGCGGCAGGGATAGAGATTTCCTTCCAGCTCGCCGAGAATGACGCCGTGACGTTCGTTCGGGGCGAGGTTCCGGGCCGCCCGTATCGCCCTGTCGAATATCAGGGAAGCCGCCCCGCCGGCGGAAATGAAGACCGTCTGTCCGTCTTTCAGAAAGGGGGCGCACAGATCGGCAAGTTGTGCATGACGGCCTGCTACCGCGCATACGACCACAAGCTCGGCCTCCCTGAGGGCCTCTTCGGCGCTTTCGCACAGTTCGGGCATGGCTTTTCCCGTCCGTCCGCCGCCTGTGAGGCATATGCCGCCTGTTTTCTGGATTTCTTCCAGCCTGTCGCCCCTGTCGTCAAAAAGAAAAACTCGATGCCCCGCCAGGGCCATGTCCGCCGCAAAGCACTGTCCCGTGCCGCCGGCGCCGATAACACAGATGTTTTTCACTGCAGTCCTCCATTCAGCCGTCACGGTATCCGGCGGCATGTTCTTTCGGACAGGGCGGCGGAGGGAGCCGCCGCCCTATTTCAGCCGTTGATGTTCATGGCCCGGACCAGCTCGGCCACCTTGTCCAGACGTTCCAGATGGCGGACCATGTCAATCACGCGGGCGGACTTTTCCTCGCCGATTACGGGAGCGGCGGCAAGGTGGAAGCGCTCGGCGAATTCCTCGTCGGTCATCATGTTTCTGGGGTGTCCCTTGGGCAGCGGAACTTCCTTGACAAGATGGCGTCCGTCCACGGTGTCCACCTTGAGAATGTAGAACGGATAGCTGCCGCGCTGGAAGGTTTCAAAGCACTGCTGCAGGGTCATGTATTCGCCTTCGCAGTGAATCTTTGTGGCAAGACCGACCACGGAGGGGTCGTGCCGGAAGGCTTCGGAGTACCATTCCTGCGTGGGGCTCGGATGATGCAGCATGGCGGACACGCAGTACGGAATGCTGAACTGACCGTCCACGACGGAAGGATACCCGTCGGGATGGATGTGCCAGCGGGATTCCACCTCAGGGCTGATGGTGATGGAGGCGATGTCGGAGGGCTTGAGATGGTACTCGGCGATGAGGTCGGCCATGCCGTCCAGAGGCTGCTGAATCCACATGTTGGTGGGCCAGTGCTTCATGAGGGTTTCCATAATCATCCACTGTGAGCCGAGATTTCTGGTGTACCACGGCCACTTGCATTCATCGGTCATGGTGCACCAGTATCCGCTTTCGCCGTCGAGGTAGTCGGGCAGGGAGCTGATGCCCACTTTTGCCAGATGCGCTCCGGCTATGCCGCTGAAGCTGTTCATTCCCCACTGGAAATGGTAGTAGTCCGTGCGGGTGACGTGCGTGAGAACGTTGATGGTGGGGGTAAGCGCGCCGGTGATGCCGATAAGGTTTTCCATCTGCTCGCTGTTCAGGCCGAGCAGTTTGCCGCCCATGATGGAGGAGGCGTAGATCACCCAGCTCGTCAGACCCCAGCCCTTGGTCATCCAGCCGAAGTTCGGTCCTGGCTGAACGGCCATGGCAATGCGCTCGTACAGCTCATAGGCGGTGACCAGACCCAGAAGATAGTCCTTACCGGAAGAACCGAGCTGTTCGCCCATGGCAAGCCCTGTGGAAACGGCGCAGGCGGAAGGATGGCCGGTCCAACTGCAGTCTTCCCAGTCCAGGGCGTCGGCTAGTGTGCCGTTGGCAAGCCCTGCAGCTGCGGCGCTCACTTTGGAGCCTTCACCCCAGATGGTGGCCTCGGTACTGCCGCCCCCCATGACTTTGCCGAGCGCCACGGCTCTTTTGCCCACATCCGAAGAAAGGGCGGCCAGAGAGACGCCGATGGTCTGAAGGGTCAGGTTTTTGGCCCTGTTCAGGACTTCTGCGGGGATATCTTCATAGCGCAGTGCCGCGCCGTAGGCGGCGAGTTCCTTTGTCTGACTCATGACTAGCTCCTTGATGTGATGTTGTGTCGCCGGCGGTCATCAGCGGTGGATGGGACGCCAGGAGATCTCCGGGCCGTGTTCGCTGTTGACGATTCGGATGAATTGGCCGTTGAGCATGGGGTTGGTGAAGGGATAGTCGGAACGCTGCATGTTGCCACGGCTTTCCCGGCGCTCAAGAGCGCAGCGGATGATGATTTCACCCATATCCATGATGGCGAGGGTTTCCGCGGCGCGCATGAGTTCGTGGGCGGTGGGCGTGCACAGCTCGGCATCCACGCGGCGGCGCAGGTCGCCTATGAACTTGAGGCCGGATTCCAGCAGGCTGGCCGAGCGCACCTTATGAGGACCGGGGGCGGCGAAGTCGGTAAGTATCTGCTGAATGGCGTGGTTGCATTCCTGCCATGTCGCGCCGTTCTCCCGGGCGGCGAAGGCGCTGTAGTAGGCCATACGATCCTGTGCCCAGGAGGAGTATTCCACGTCCGGGCAGGACCGGGCTCCCGCGGCATAGGCGCAGGCCTGTTCTCCGCTTATGTAGCCGAAAACGGCCGCCCCTCCGATATTGGTACGGAAGTTTCCCACATGGTCGCCGACGGCATAGA
Organism: uncultured Desulfovibrionaceae bacterium; assembly: GCA_949297645.1. Classification (GTDB taxonomy): domain Bacteria; phylum Desulfobacterota; class Desulfovibrionia; order Desulfovibrionales; family Desulfovibrionaceae; genus Mailhella. Next base: position 679 of record CASFUJ010000222.1, on the reverse strand, counting down.
CGCCGGGCAGATTGGTTTTTGTTTCCGTATCGATTTCTATGCCTCGTATGCCGTGGGGTTCATACTGGCCGAAAACGACGCCGTGACGGCCGGGGGTGACGCCTTCTTGTTCCATCTGATGGACGAATCCGGTGAGACCTTCACAGCCCATGGCCCACGCCATATGGTTGAGGTCGTCCCTGTCGGCGCCGCCGCAGTCCATGATGGCCGGACCTGTGCCGTTGACCATGAGGTCGGAGAAGGAAGAGTTCCAGATGTCGCCTGTGATGTCGCTGGTTTCACGGCAGGGTCTGGTGGTGAAGGGGCCTATGGGAGTGCCGTCGGGATAGCGGTACACCCCGATCCAGGTGGCTTTTCCGCAGCGGGAGGAGTAGCGGGGACCGGCATGCCGGTATCCCCGGTCCATGCCGACAAGCGCCCCGCCTATGCGCCAGAACTGGGCGATGGACTCTCCGGTACAGGCGGGACACACGCCGATATTGAATAGAAGTCCGGGAGTGTTGGCCGAAACGAAAAGGCGGCAGGGATTGCCGGTGGCCATGATGACGGCTTTGGCCCGGACGATGCGGAAGGCCGGTTTTTCTTCGCTGGTGTCCAGGGCAAGCACACCGCCCATGCCTTCCGGAGCAGGCAGCATGTCCAGCACGGGGGAATGATTGATGATGCGGGCACCGGCTTT
>CASFUJ010000221.1 GCA_949297645.1 uncultured Desulfovibrionaceae bacterium | reverse complement strand
GGTTTGATCGGAGGAAAACTGGGTCACAGCTTTTCGCAGGTGATCCACGAGCGGATCGGCGGCTATGCCTATGAACTGCTGCCGCTGCCCACAGAGCAGCAGGCCCGCGAATTCCTGGCCCGCAAAGAGTTCCGGGCCATCAACGTGACCATCCCCTACAAGCGCCTGGTCATGGAATACTGCGATGGGATCGACCCCGCCGCGCGGGCGATCGGCGCGGTGAATACGGTGGTCAACCGCGGCGGGGCGCTGTACGGCTACAATACCGACTATGCCGGCTTTGCCTATCTGGCGCGCTGCCACGGCGTGCAGTTTGCCGGCCGCACCGTGCTTATTTTGGGCACGGGCGGCACCAGCAACACGGTGGACGCCGTCTGCCGGGACGCCGGGGCCGCACAGGTGTACAAGGTCAGCCGTTCGGGCAAAAACGGCGCCCTGACCTACGAGCAGGCCGCCCGGCTGCAAACGGCGCAGATCCTTGTCAACACCACGCCGGCCGGTATGTACCCGCAGCTGGATACCTGCCTGGTCGACCTGCAAAACTACCCGCAGCTGGAAGCCGTGCTGGACGCGGTGTACAACCCCTTCCGCACCGAACTGCTGCTGCGCGCGCGTGAGCGCGGCGTGCCCGCGTTCTGCAAAGCCGCAAAATCGTGCGTGCCCACAAGGTGGGGAATGGCGGCATCGAAACGGTCGATGTCGAAGGGGCCGCATGCCCACACGAAGGGATAGAGTCTGGGAGGCGTGCAGAGATGGTCGAGCCAGAGCGAATAGGTGTAGGCCTTGCGCTTCACGCTGAAGCATGCGTTGAAGTCGTCGGGCACGAGGCGTGCGTCCAGCACGCGGATATCGTGGGGCAGCAGCGTGTTCAGCGCAAGCTGCCAGCGTACATGGGCCCGTTCTTCGGGAATGTCGCAGTGGGCCACCTGCGCTTCGGCATGGACGCCAGCATCCGTGCGGCCTGCGCCCTGCACATGGGTGGTCCTGCCCGCCACATGAGAGACGGCTTTTTCCACGAAGGCCTGAACGGTGGGCGGGTCTTCTTTGTCCTTCCATGCCTGAATCTGCCATCCGTGGTAGTGGGTTCCTACATAGGCGAGAGTAAGTTTGAGACGCGGCATTACAGTGTCACCAGTTCTACGGTACAGGGGGCCAGGGGAATGCCCAGAAAAAGCTCGCCCATGCGGGTGAAGCGGGGCACGTCGTCGGTGGTCAGAAAGCGCACGGAGCCGGGGCAGAGGGGCATGCCCACATTGGGCCCGGAGCCGCGCGCGAGATGCTTTTCCTGAAGGAGCCTGCGCACGTTGCGCGCCGTGTTGCCCGCGGAATCCACCAGTGTGACGCCTTCCCCCACGACATGGGCAATGGCGCTTCGCAGCAGGGGAAAATGAGTGCAGGCCAGCACCAGCGTATCCGGCACCTCCAGTCCCTGCTCGCGGGGATTGCGGAAAATGGCGTCGAGATAGCGGGCGGCCAGTCCTTCGGCCAGCGGGCCTTCCAGAAGTCCGTCTTCCGCCATGGATACGAACAGCGGACAGGCCAGAGCGGAAATGCGCGCGTCAGGCATGCGGCGCAGAATGGCCTCTTCATACGCTCTTCCCCGTATGGTGCCGCTGGTGGCGATGACGGCGATGTAGCCGCTTTTCGTGGCCCGGCAGGCCGCTTCCGCTCCCGGTTCCACCACGCCCACCACGTCGATGTCGGGATGGGCGGCCTGAATGAGCGGCAGCGCCGCCGCCGTGGCGGTGTTGCATGCAATGACGAGGAGCTTGACGCCCCTTTCCACCAGCTTTCCCGCGGCTTCGAGGGCGTAGCGCTGCACGGTTTCCACACCCTTGGTGCCGTAGGGCATGCGGGCCGTGTCGCCCAGATAGAGGAAGGATTCATTGGGCAGTTGCTCCCGCATGGCGCGCAGTACGGTCATGCCGCCCACGCCGGAATCGAAAAGTCCGATGGGCAGCTCGCGTCGGGCGGAAAGACTGGAGGAAATGCCCTGAGTGGTAATCATGAAGGCCTCGCATGGTTGTTTTCGTCAGGCTTGCGCCCCTTAGTTCCTAGCGCGCCTTGAACGGTTCGGTCAATGCCGGGGCGCGCCCCGGCTCGGAAGGGAAATATTTTGCGCGGCGAGCGGGGTTTTATGCGTTGTCCCGCTTGACAAGACATCTGAACTGTAACAAACACAGTACAAGGAATCCCGGCCGTGTCGCCGGTCTCTCCGGGCCCTTGCGGGCCAATGATTTTCTTGCTTTTTGAGGGCTTTTTGCATGAGTTCCGCTCCGGTCACTCTCAGAGGTACAGTTTCTCCCCTTGAAGGCGGCCCCTGCCGCGTGGCGCTGCTTGACAATGAAGAACAGGAATGGCCCATCTTCCCCCGCGGCGCGGGGTCGGATCTGGCCGAAATGGTCGGCTCTCCCGTGGAGTTGCTGTGTAATATCATGGAAGAAGGGCAGCGTCAGATTTATGTACGCTCCTACAAGTTTCTGGATGAGGCCGATAATGAACTCTGGCCCTGACCGGTCCTGAGCCTTCGGATTTCCGTCTGCCGTTCAGCGGCCCTTTTCTGTCCGGCGTTTTTCGCGCCGGGTGGCTTTGTCGTCTCTTCGCGAGCGTCGATTCCTGGGGAGCGCGTATGAAGACTGTCCGTATCGGCGGCCTGGAGATAGGCAGAGGCCGCCCCTGCATTATTGTTCCTCTCACCTCGCCTTCGCCGGAAGAGCTGAAGGCCGAGGCTCTGCGTCTTTCCTCGCTGCCAGTCGACATAGCGGAGTGGCGGGTGGACATGTTCGGCGGGCCGGGCCCCGTGGACGGGAGAGCCGTGACCGAGGCTCTTGCCATGCTCCGCCGGACGCTTTCCGTGCCGCTGCTCGCCACATTCCGCACCGTGGAGGAAGGCGGACGGCGTCCCCTCGATGATGAGGGGTATGCTTCCCTCTGCGCGGCGCTCTGCGAGAGCGGACATATCGACCTTCTGGATGTGGAGGCGTTTTTTCGTTCCGGCAGGGCAGGGGATATCATCGCCCATGCCCATGCCTGCGGCGTGCCCGTGGTGGCGAGCAATCATGACTTTCACGCCACGCCGTCAAAGGAGGAGATGGTGCGCCGTCTGCTCTTCATGCAGGATACGCTGGGGGCCGATATTCTGAAGCTGGCCGTCATGCCGCGTTGCCGCGCCGAAGTGCTTTCCCTGCTTGCGGCCACGGAGGAGGTTTCTGCAAGATCTCATTGCCCGGTCATTACCATGAGCATGGGACCTCTCGGCGTGATAAGCCGCGTGTGCGGCCGTTTCTTCGGCAGCGCCGCCACGTTCGGCGCGGCGGAGATGGCCAGCGCTCCGGGACAGATGGACGTTTCGGCGCTGGATACCGTGCTGAGCGCGCTGGACGCGGCGGCGGGAGAGGAGTGAAGCGTGGAGCGCAGAGACGGTCTTTTCCGTGCGGCGTGCGCTCCTGGTCGCGGCGGAGGAACGTTTTTCCGCAGGGAAGACTCCGGTGACGGTACGGATATTTTTCGTCGCTCCACGGCTCTTTTTTATGCGGTATCCCGTCTGGCTGACATGACGGCTCATCTGTTTTTTGAAAAAGAAGTGA
>CASFUJ010000220.1 GCA_949297645.1 uncultured Desulfovibrionaceae bacterium | reverse complement strand
GAATGCCCTGCGGCATACGGCCTCCCTTCGCGACGCGCGGACGCCCCCCTTCGCGACGCCCCCCCCTTCGCCCGTCCGCGCGGCAACGCCGCGCCAGGCCTGCCGTCGCCCCTCCGGGCGCGGCGGTACGCAACGCGGGGGCGCAAAAGGACGCGGGCATCAGTTTTTTGTCCGTTTTAAGTTGACATTGGTTTTCACTTTCACTATTTTTCTACTGTTCGCCCGGTGCAATGGAACTACGACGCGCCGGGACAGGTCGCCTTGCGCGAAAGTCAGGCGCAAGACCTTTTTCATACGGTAAAGTTGAAAAAGAATTTCATTTTTATTCAGGAGGAACCCATGTCCCAGATGAATCTTCGCCAGCTTGTCCCCGGTCAGAAGGCGAGCATCGTGAAAATAACCGCCTTCGGAGAACTCGGTCGCCGCATACGCGACATGGGACTCGTACCCGGCATGTCCGTGCAGGTACTCGGCAAGGCTCCTCTGCGCGACCCTGTGGCCCTGCGCATTGAAGGTTCCACCATTGCGCTGCGCAACAGCGAGGCCGACTATGTTTCCGTGGAGGTCAAATGAGCTGTCCCATGTGTGAAAAGCGCGGTACGCCCGGCGCATCCGCCTTTACTGAAGAGGAAAAGAGAAACGGCGTCCGCATCGCCCTTGCGGGCAATCCCAACTGCGGCAAGACCACGGCCTTCAACGCCTATACGGGCGCGCATCAGCATGTGGGCAACTACCCCGGCGTGACCGTGGAAAAGAAAGAGGGCTGGACGAAATGCGGGACGCAGAAGGTGCTTCTCGTGGACCTTCCCGGCACCTACTCGCTCACGCCCTACTCCATGGAAGAACGCGTGGTGCGCGAGGTTCTCGCCCCGGAAGACGTCTCCCAGCGCCCCCGCGCCGTCATCGACATCATCGACTCCGCCACCCTCGAGCGCGGACTGCTCCTTGCCGTGCAGATGCGCGAACTCGGACAGAACGTGGTGCTTGCCTGCAACATGATGGATGAAGCCAAGAAGGCCGGCACCACCATCGACCTCGACAGGCTTTCCGCCCGCTTCGGCGTGCGCGCCGTGCCCACGGTAGCCCGTTCCGGCGAAGGTCTGGACAGGACTCTCGAACTCGCCCTCGAAGAAGCGCAGAAAGACGCCGTCCCCCTTTCCATCAGCTATGGATCGGATGTTGACCCCGCTTTATTGAAAATGGAATCCATTATCAATAAAAAGCAGATTCTGACCTCGCGCTATCCTGCGCGCTGGATTGCGCTGAAGATTCTGGAAAACGACGACGTGGTGCTCTCGCAGGTGCAGGCGGCGGATACCATGGCGGCCCACGAGCTTGCGGCCATACGCGATACGCTGGCCGCGCATCTTGCCTCCACGCTGGAGACCACGCCTGACGCCGTCATTTCCGACTACCGCTACGGCTTCATTCACGGCGTTCTGAAGGACGGGGTCATCCGCAAGGACGACACCAGGGACCGGCTTGCCCTGACCGACAAGATAGACAAGGTACTCACCAACACCATACTCGGCCCGCTTTTCATGCTGGCCGTGGTGTATTTCATGTTCTGGACCACCTTCATCGTGGGCGCGTACCCGCAGGGCTGGGTGGAGGACTTCTTCGGCTGGCTCGGCGAAGTGATGACGACCGTTCTGCCCGAGGGACTTCTGCAGTCGCTGGTGGTGGACGGCATCATCGGCGGCGTGGGCGGCGTGCTCAGCTTCGTGCCGCTCATTCTCATCATGTTCCTTATCGTGTCTTTCCTTGAAGACAGCGGTTATATGGCGCGCATGGCGTATATGCTCGACCGCGTGATGCGGGCCTTCGGTCTGCACGGCGCTTCCGTCATGCCCTTCATCATCGCAGGCGGCATTGCGGGCGGCTGCGCCATTCCCGGCGTCATGGCCACGCGCACCATGCGCAGCGAGAAGGAGCGCATGGCCACCATGATGACGCTGCCTCTCATGACCTGCGGCGCGAAGATTCCGGTGTTTCTCATGCTCACCGCGGCCTTTTTTGCGGAAAATCAGGCGGGCATCATGTTCGCCGTCACCCTGTGCGGATGGGCCGTCGCCCTGCTGGTCTCCCTTTTCCTGCGAAAGACCGTGTTCCGGGGCGAATCCACGCCCTTCGTCATGGAGCTGCCGCCCTACCGCCTGCCCACGCTGCGCAGTATTCTCACCCATACCTGGGAGCGCGGCTGGATGTACATCAAGAAGGCCGGTACCGTCATCCTCGCCATTTCCGTGATTCTCTGGGCCGCTCTGGCCTTCCCGGCCCTCACAGAAGAGCAGTCCGCGCCCTTTGAAGCGAAAATCGCGGCCTTTGAAGCGCAGATCAATCCTCTCGAGGAAGAACTTGCCGCCCTGAACGCCCGGCTCGAAAGCGCGGACGACGCCTCGAAAGCCGCGCTTGAGCAGTCCGTGGCCGACCTTTCCGCCAGAAAGGACGCGCTGGAAGAAGAGAAGGTCGAGGCCGAGAACGCCCTCGCCGCGGAAGAAGTGCGCAACACCTTCGGCGGACGCATCGGTCAGTTCATCGAACCCGTGTTCCGTCCCCTCGGTTTCGACTGGCGCACGGACGTGGCTCTCATCTCCGGCGTGGTGGCCAAGGAAGCCATTCTCTCCACCATGGGCACCGCCTACTCCATAGGCGAAACCGACCCCGACGAACCCGATTCCCTTTCGGCAAAACTGGCCTCCGACCCCGGCTGGTCCAAGACCGTGGCCCTGGCCCTCATGCTCTTCGTGCTCATCTACTCCCCCTGCTTCGTCACCCTCGTCGTGCTCAAGAACGAGGCCGGAGGCTGGAGATGGCTGTTCTTCAGCATGGTCTTCAACACCGTCGTGGCCTACGCCGCCGCCTGGGTCGGCACCGTCGTCGGCAACATGCTCTGGGGATAGCCGCTTCCCGTCGCCCTGCCCCGGCAGGAACTCAAAGGGAGCCTTTACAGGCTCCCTTTTTTCGTGCCCGGAAACTGTGCGACCACGCTTGTTCTTCCGCGCGCATGGCGTGACAACGCCCCGTTTTTTCTCCCGTCTTCCCCTTCCGGAAAAAATTGGTTAGATATATCTGAGCCCAATTAAATCCTTTTCCGAAAAAATCCGCCGAGGTATCCCATGCGTCGCATCTATCAGCTCTTTCCCGCTCTTGAGCACAGGGCGTTCTTCTACTTCATCACAGGGCAGACCATTTCCATGCTCGGGCTGTGGATGCAGCGCCTTGCCATGAGCTGGCTGGTTTTCCGTCTCACGAAATCCGCCTTTCTGCTCAGCATCGTGGAATTCGTCAGTCTCGCGCCCATTCTCGTGCTCGGGCTCATGGCGGGCGCGTGGCTTGAGCGGCACGATCTGCGCAAGGCGCTCATCGTCACGCAGATTCTCTGCATGCTCGAGGCCGCGCTTCTCACCTTCGCCGCCTACGCGGGACTCGCCGCCTATCCGCTTCTCGTGGCGCTCAGTCTCCTGCTCGGCATCATAAGCGCCTTCGACATGACGGCGAGACAGTCCTCGGTATCGCTCATGGTCACGGACGTGCGCGCCCCAATATTTTTCCTTTGAACTCAGCGGCGGCGCCCTCTCGATCGGCGCGGCGGACGGCGGCGCGGAGGGCGAAGATCTCGACGCGCCCTCCGCCCTCGCCTATCTGCCCATCATCTACATGCTCATCTTTCAGGTGCGCCTGCGCGAGCGCGCCGCCGCGCCCTCCAGAAAAAGCCTCATGGACGACATCCTTGAAGGCGTGCGCCATGTGCGCGGGGAATTCTTCCTCAATCACATCTTCCAGCTGCTTCTCGCCTTCTGCTTTTTCGGCATGAGCTACAGCGTGCTCTTCCCCATGTTCTCCACCTCCGTTCTCGGCGGCGGCTCCCAGACGCTGGGCTGGCTCTACGGCGCCGTGGGCGCGGGCGCCTTTTCCGGCGGCGTGATGGTTTCCGGCGAGA
>CASFUJ010000219.1 GCA_949297645.1 uncultured Desulfovibrionaceae bacterium | reverse complement strand
GCAGTAGGATGGATGACCGATTCTTCATGCAATACTTGAAAGATTCTCCGGCCTCCCGGGAGCGGCTCTCGTATGTGTTCGACCGGTTATGCGATGAGGGAACGCTGGGGCGTCTTTTTTCCGACGGCACGGTACGGACACGGGAAGAGTTTGTTGCGGACATTCTTCGGGTGGGGTCGTTGCCTTTTCTCGTATTCTGGGAAGGAAAATATGCCGGGCTGACCTGGTACAACACACTCGAAGGCCGCTCCGCCCGCGGGCACTATGTGTTTTTCAAAGCAGTATGGGGGCGCAGAACTTCGGCTGTCATAGGCCGCTGCATTTATGAGCATGTGCTCTCGCTGCGGGATGAGCAGGGCTATCTCTTTGATGTGATTCTCGGTCTGGTGGCCAAGAGTAATACTCTGGCATGGAAACTCCCCTTGCTGTGCGGCGCCTTTCTTGTGGGGAACATTCCGCACGGGGCGTACATGGCCGAGAAGGACAGAAGTGAAGACGCTGTCTTGGTGGCGGTTACTCGGGAAAGCCTCGGCATGGAGGAACGCTGATGCGGATACATACAAGGATGGTTCTGGATATGCGTTCCGGCGCGGTGCTGGAGGATGAGAGCTACGAGTATTTCGGTCCTGTGGCTGAGTGCAAGGGCGGCGGGGGAAGCACGGTCAATTCCGTGGACTATGCCTACAACGACCGCATGGCCACACTTTCCGAAGAGCAACAGGAATGGGCGCGCGAATATTTTCAGATGTGGCAGCAGTACTACAAGCCTTATGAAATTGCTCAGGCACAGGCAAACATGGATTTGCTGCCGTATGAGACGAAGCTTTACAAAAATCAGCTCAGCGCCGCGAATCAGCTTCTGCCGCAGCAGACCGAAGCCGCGAAACAGTTTCTGACGTCCGCCCTGGAAGGGGTGGATGTGAACGAGCGCATGGGCCTTGCGACAGCCGATACGGCAAACGCCTGGAAGAATACGGAGGCCACGACGCGCAGGGCAAACGCGCGGATAGGGGTGAATCCGAATTCCGGCCGGTATCAGGGCATACAGGCGGCCATGGATACTCAGAAGGCAGCCCAGATGGCCGGAGCCAGAACGCAGGCCCGCGTGGGTGCGGAGCAGGAGAACTTTGAACGCAAGAAGGCCGCGGCGTCTCTCAACGCAACATCCGGCATTCTTCAGGGCATCGGATTCATGGGAGGTTAGCCATGCCGCTTTACAAAACGCAGAGCCCTTATCAGGCGGCCGTCGGGGCGCTGGGAAACGCCAGCCAGACCGCCAGCTCCATGACCAGGAAGACCGAGACGAAATACAACGAACCTTCCAGGACTGTAGGTGGAGCCATTGCCGCGGGTCTCGGCGGCGCACTCGGCGGCATGGGCATTGCGGAGCAGCTTGAGCCCGGAACGAGTCGTGCGTTTTATGAAAAGATGATGGGCTCCATGTTCGGTTCCCCCGAAAACGCAGCCGGCTCTCTGGCCGGCAATTTGACCGCGGCCGGGACGGGTGAGGCTGTTGCCGCCTCTTCTGCCGTTCAGGGTTTGACCACGGGAGGCGCCGAGCTGGCAGCCGTGCCGACGGCAGTGGAAGGTCTTGGCGGCGCGGCGCTTTCTGCAACGCCGACGGGACTTGGCATGTACAACGCTGCGCCCATGACGACGGCCATGGCGGGTCAGGCAGGTTCCCTTGCGCTTCCGTCCGGTCTGGGTGCGGAAGCGGCTTCTCTTGCAGGAACAGCAGCTTCAGCCGGAAGCGCGGCCTCCGGTGCCGCAGAGGGGGCGACCATGGGAAGTGCGGCCGGCCCCACGGGCGCCATGATCGGCGCCGGTCTGGGCCTTGCTCTTGGTCTGGCATCATACTTTTTCTAGGGAGAACAGCGTATGGCACGCGGTTATTACGGCAGAAGCGGCGATGACGGCATGGACATAGCCCGGAATGCCATGGAGCTTTCCGAAGGACTCGGCGGCGTTCTGGAAAAAGGGCAGCAGATTGAGCGCGGCCGCCGTGAACTGGCTGATGATGCCGGAATACGGCAGGCCTATGAGCATATTGCCGGTCGCGTGGGCATGGGAGGAGATATTTCGTCACTGGACGGTGACCCCGTCATGAACTCCCGCTACGGCGTCATGGCCATGGGCAGGTTCATGAATGACCGGGCAAACAGTGAAAAATCCCGTCTCACCATGCTGGATACCATGGCGAAGGCAGACGATACCCTATACCAGAACTATTTTCGTCCCCTTGCCTTGACGGCCATGGATGCCTACAGGCGCGGCGATATGAACGCCTTCGGGCAGGCGGCAAATCAGCTTTCGAAGGTGGCTCCTTTTCCTTACCAGTACAGGATGGGAGATGACGGGAATTTTGCGGAGTCTTTCCGCAGCTCCCGGGAAGGCAGGTTCGTTGACACGGGTGACCGGCTTACCCCCCAGCAGGTGTTTGAGGCGATACGGAGCATCATGTCCGGCGAGCAGAAGACGCTCCGCGGGGCGGATATGCAGACTCATGTCGTGAATCCGAATTTCCTTGCAGCATCGGCCAGATACAAGATGGGCACCATCATGGACAATGCCGAGGCTCTGCAGAATCCATCCCGATGGATACCACTCGAAAAGAACGGACATGTCGTTTACGCCATTCCGCAGAATCGTCACGACGACTACAGCGCCGCTCCTTCCTATCGTGTACTGGATGAATCGGGCGGTCGTTCCTACATGGTCGGCAGCATGGATGAACTCCTTAATCAGGGCTATGTGCCCAGTGCTGCGAAAGCAGACAGCCGGGTACTTCACAGGAAGGGACAGCCCGACGGGCGGCCGGGGATAACAGCAGGGCCTGACGGCGGTACGCACATTACGCAGACCCAATATGAAAAACTGGTGAAGTCCGCCGACGCCTATGCCGTGTTTGAAGACCCGGCGACAGGAGAGAAATCGACAAGCCCGGTGATGCGCTCCGGCCTTGTGAATCTCGCTGTCAATGGGGCGGGTACGGCACCATAGACAATGCCATGATGGCCGTGGAGCAGGTGGAATCCGCGCTCATACAGAAATTCCCGGACAAGATGAAGGGACTGACCGCAAGGCAGCGGAAGGAGACGGCGATGCTGTATCTGCTGAACGGCGGAGAGCCGTCGGGCGCCGAGAAGCAACCGTCGGGAAAAGGGAACAGCAGAATACGGGAAGCGCTGGAGGCCCCGGCCGGAGAGACTGCCGATACGAAGGCCGCAAGTGAAACGGGCAGCAAATCGGATTTGTGGGACATGACGCCTGAAGAAATAGCAAATCTGCCTCCTGAGGAGCGGGATAAGCTTCTTTCGGACAATATGCTGCTTCGGGGACTCAAAGGACTTGGAGATTTTCTGACCTATCCTGCCAGACAGGCCAACAGGGAATAACGGAACGAGATATGAGCAAGACTCCTGTTTATGTGACCATACCCGGCATGAAGAACGGCGGCTCTTCGGTAACTCTCGATGATATCATCTCGCAGGTGACGGGAGGGAGTCCCGCTCCGCAGCAGGAGACGGAGAATCCCGGTCTTCTGGGTGACATCAGGGCCATCGGAGCCGGCCTGCTGAATATTCCCGGCGGAATGTGGGATACTGCCAGAGAAGCGTGGCGTGGCGGAGATATTTCCGTGGAGGAGTTGCCGGAAATTGAAGCTTCACGCG
>CASFUJ010000218.1 GCA_949297645.1 uncultured Desulfovibrionaceae bacterium | reverse complement strand
AAAGGCTCCGCCGAAAATGGTGGACGCGTAGAGAGCGCCTATGGTGACAAGTCCGGGAATGGTATCCATGGTAAAGGTGAACGGAACCATGAGCGCAACGGCCATGGTGGCGGAAAAACCCGGCAGGGCTCCCGCTATGATGCCGAGAAAGATGGCCACACTCATGAAACACATATTCTGAAGCGTGAATACATCGCCGATGGCGGACAGCAGAATATCCATACAAGTCTCCTGTGTCTGAGTACATGTTGCGCGCCGGAGAGGGCCGGGCCCCCGGCTCTCTCCGGGCAGGGGACCTACTTGTCGATATCCGTAAGAAGCGCCTTGTATTCCTTCACTTTCCCGGCGATGAACTCCTCGCTCTGCTTCGGATTCATGTCGAGAAGCGTTATACCCATCTCTCCGGCCTTTCTGGCGAACTCAGGCTCGCCGTTGATGGCGGCACAAGCCTGATACAGCTTATCCACCACGGCGTCGGGGGTTGCGGGAGGTACGGCAATGCCGCGGAAGGAACCTTCCACGATATTGTAGCCGAGTTCCTTGAACGTGGGCGCGTCTATGTGGGGATCACGCTCTTCCGAGGCGATGGCAAGAACGCGCATTTCATTCGCATACTGGGAGTAGCCGGACGTGAAGGCCATGATGGCGGTCACATGTCCGCCGAGCAGAGCTATGGGCAAATCCGAGGTTCCGGGAAAGGGAATATAGGGAATATTGAGTCCGGTCTGTCTGTTGAGCATGACGGAGGCAAGATGGCCGGAGGTACCGTTGCCGCAGGCGCCGATGATGACGCTGCCCGGCTTCTCCTTTGCCGCAGTGATGAGGTCATCCAGCGTCTTGTAGGGGCTGTCTGCCCTCACGGCAAGCACGCAGGGTGTGACGTGGAAAATCATCACGGGTTTGAGCTGCTCCGTCTTATATCCGGCGTTCTTCCGCTGCAGAGGCTGTACGATGATGTGCGGCAGATTGATGCCGGCGAGACTGTGCCCTGTCGCAGGACTGTTGACCAGCTCGCTCCAGGCCAGAGCCCCGTCCGCTCCGATCTTGTAGTTCACCACCACTTTCTGCCCCAGCAGCTTTTCCAGATACGGCTGCTGCATACGTGCGAACAGGTCGGATTCCCCGCCGGCACTGAACGGAATCAGATAATTGATGGGCTCATTTTTGGGAAACTGCACCTTTTCTGCAAAGGAAGTCCCGGAGGACATCGCCAGCAGCGAACAACAGGCAAAAGCCGCAATCCACTTTTTCATAACATCTCCTGAAGGGAATTTAAGGTGCCGTCCGGCCGCACTCTTCCGTCGTTTTCCGTCGTTTTCTGCCGACCGGAGCTGCCATGATTTATTTCAATATATATTTTTCCCGCATTCTTTTGACAAATCGGAAATTCCTATCCGAAACATACGGAAAATAAATGCTCTCTTTTCCGGACATAAAAAAAGCGGAGCACATGGCTCCGCCTAAAAAATATAATAACTGAAAGGGGTAAAATAAGGATTTCGAACTTTGCTCCGGTCGGCCGCAGCAAAAGGGGAAAAGCCCCGTCTGACGCCGCGTTTCCCTCTCCTCAGGAGGCTAGCCGCTGCTCATCACCGTTCTCACCAGAACGTGCTGATTGGGGTACAGGGGCGTATCCGGCGTCAGCAGGGTATCGCCGCAGGCAACGATGGCCGTTCCCTGGCGAAGTCCAAGCGTTTTCAGCAGAATGCCCACATTCTTGGCCTTCACGCGGGGCACGTCCACCGTCTTTTCCTCAGGCTGGCACAGAACATGCACCACCTTGACAGGCCAGGGCTGTCCCTCGGCGGGACGTACCCCGTCAAGCAGCGCGGCCCGGCCTTCGGCGGTCATGAGCTCCTCGTCACGGTAGGGACAGCGGCCCGGGCAGCGCGTTTCCGGGCAGCGGCCGAAAGGTTCCGGCTTGATATCCTTCATGACGCTACTTCACGGTAAGGACCACAAAGCCCTTCTTGCCGTAGCGGAGCGTGTACTCCCCGGCGGGCAGTGCGGTAAGGCCGTCGGTCAGCTTTTCACCGTTCACCTTGAGGGAGCCGGCGGCAATCTTGCGTTTGGCCTCCCCGCGGGAAGGCACAAGGCCGGTGGCGGCAAGAATGGCAACGGGAGAGCAGTCGTCCTCGGCGGAATTCACGCTCCAGGTGATGGCGTCTTCGGGAATGCCGCCCTTGCGGAACACGTTGTTGAAGCCTTCGCGCGCGGCGGCCGCCGCCTCTTCGCCGTGATAACGGGCCACGATTTCCATGGCCAGCTCTTCCTTCACCAGTTTGGGATGCAGGGAACCGGCTTCCACGCGGGCCTTCATATCGGCGATTTCCTCGAGAGACTTCACGGAAATGAGCTCGTACCAGTTCCACATAAGCTCATCGGAAATGGACATGGCCTTGCCGAACTGGTCGGAAGGCGACTCCATCACACCGATGTAGTTGCCGTAGGACTTGGACATCTTGCGCTCGCCGTCCAATCCCACCAGCAGAGGCATGGTCAGCGCGCACTGGGATTCCAGGCCGTAGTGTCCCTGCAGAGTGCGTCCCATGAGCAGGTTGAATATCTGGTCGGTGCCGCCCATTTCCACGTCGGTACGCAGCATGACGGAGTCATAGGCCTGAAGCAGCGGGTACATGAACTCATGGATGGCGATGGGCGAATTTTCGCGGTAGCGCTTGGCAAAGTCGTCGCGTTCCATCATACGCGCCACAGTGCAGTTAGACATGAGGCGCAGAAAGTCGGCAGGAGTGAGCTTGTCGCCCCATTCGGAGTTGAAGGCCACGGTGGTCTTTGCCGGATCGAGAATCTTGAACACCTGTTCCTTGTAGGTCTCGGCATTGATCCTCACTTCCTCCTCGGTGAGAGGGGGACGGGTTTTGGATTTGCCGGAAGGATCGCCTATGCGGCCGGTGAAGTCGCCGATGAGGAAAGTGACGTTATGCCCCAGTTCCTGAAACTGACGCATCTTGTGAATGACCACGGTATGCCCGAGATGCAGGTCGGGAGCGGTGGGGTCGAAACCGACCTTGATGTTCAAGGGCTTGTCGCGGGCCAGCTTCTTGCGGAGGTCTTCCTCGCTCACAAGGTCCACGATGCCGCGACGTATGATCTTCACCTGTTCGTCAATGGTCATCACTGTATTGCTCCTGCCGGTAGCGGCGCTGAATGATAGATGTTATGCCCCGCCGGACGGAGCCGGGTCGCGGGCAGGCAGGCATTGTCGCAGGCTTGGGCGGCTCTGTCAACGGCGCGTGCCGCCCTTTCCCTCACCGCCCGCCGAAGGGACCGAACGTGTCGTTTTTCCCGTAAAAATTTTTCGCAGGCTCTTGACAGAGCGGCCGAACCTATTAAAACTAAGTCATATTTCTCAGGGCGGGGTGAAAGTCCCCACCGGCGGTGATCCGGCTTCTGCCGGAAGCCCGCGGGCGGCGCTTCATGGGAAGAGCCGCAGATCCGGTGAAATTCCGGGGCCGACGGTAACAGTCCGGACGAAAGAGAAAGGATCGCAGGCCTCCCTTCCGGGGGCGTTCCCCCTCTGCTCTCTCCCAGTGCCTTATGCCGCCCTGATGCCGGATATTCTCCCAAAGGAGTTTGTCATGCGTCAGCTCTCCATTCTTGAATCCTTCGGTTCTCCCCGCGAACGTGTGGAACGCGCCATCGCTTCCCTCAAGGCCGGCAACGGCGTGCTCATCGTG
>CASFUJ010000217.1 GCA_949297645.1 uncultured Desulfovibrionaceae bacterium | reverse complement strand
GTGAGTTCTCTCGCCCGTAACGAATCTCTTCGCAACATTGCGATCATTGCGCACGTTGACCACGGCAAGACGACGCTGGTGGACGGTCTTTTCAAGCAGAGCGGCATGTTCCGCGCCGACCAGGTGGTGGACGACCGTCTCATGGACAGCATGGAACTGGAACGCGAACGCGGCATCACCATTTCCGCCAAGAACTGCGCCGTGGGCTGGAAGGGCGTGCGCATCAACATTCTGGACACTCCCGGGCATGCCGACTTCGGCGGCGAAGTGGAACGCGCGCTTTCCATGGTGGACGGCGTGATTCTGCTGGTGGACGCCTCGGAAGGCCCTCTGCCGCAGACGCGTTTCGTGCTGAAGAAGGCGCTGGGGCTGGAGCTTCCGGTCATCGTGGTGCTCAACAAGATAGACAGAAAGGACGCGCGTCCCGAGGAAGTGCTCAACGAGGTGTACGACCTCTTCATCGACCTTGACGCCAACGAGAACCAGCTCGAATTCCCGGTGCTGTACGCCATCGGCCGCGACGCGGTGGCCATGAACAATCTGAACGACGAACGCAAGGACCTTTCTCCGCTGTTCGACGCCATTTTGAAGTACATTCCCGCGCCCGCCTACGACCCGGAAGAACCCTTCCACATGCTGGTGGCCGACCTTGACTACTCCGACTATCTGGGCCGTCTGGCGGTGGGCCGCATCCGCAACGGTCATGCGCACACCAAGGACGCTCTCGTGTGCATCGGCGAAGACGGCAAGCCCCGGCCGCTGCGCGCCACGCGCTTCCAGGTGTATCAGGGCAAGAACATGGTGGACGTGGACGAAGTGGCGCCCGGCGACATCGTGGTCATGGCCGGTCTTGAGGACGTGACCATAGGCGACACCATCTGCACCGCGGCCGACCCCTCTCCGCTGCCCCGCATCAAGGTGGACGACCCCACGGTGTCCATGCGTTTCGGCATCAACACCTCGCCGCTGGCGGGCCGCGAAGGCAAGATCGTGCAGGCGCGCAAAATCCGCGAGCGTCTCGACCGCGAGGCTCTGCGCAACGTGTCCATCCGCGTGGAAGACACGGAAGACCGCGACGCCTTCCTGGTGAAGGGCCGCGGCGAATTCCAGATGGCCATCATCGTGGAAACCATGCGCCGCGAGGGCTTCGAGCTCACCGTGGGACGCCCGGAAGTCATCTTCAAGGAAATCAACGGCGAGAAGTACGAGCCCATTGAAGAAGTGGCCATCGACTGCGACGAAATCTACATGGGCGTGGTGACGGAAAAGCTGAACTTCCGCAAGGGCCGCATGACCAACTGCGTGAACAACGGCACCGGCCGCGTGCGCCTTTCCTTCTCCGTGCCCGCGCGCGGACTCATCGGCTACCGCGACGAGTTCCTCACCGATACCAAGGGTACCGGCATCATGAACTCCAACTTCAGCGGCTACGAACCCTATCGCGGCGACTTCCTCACCCGCATGACCGGCTCCCTCATCGCCGACCGCGCGGGCAACGCCGTGGCCTACGCCCTCTACAACCTCGAGCCGCGCGGCCGCCTGTTCGTGGTGCCCGGCGACCCGGTGTATGAAGGCATGATCGTGGGCGAACACAGCCGCGACAACGACATCGACGTGAACGCCACCAAGGAAAAGAAACTCACCAACCTGCGCGCGTCCGGGCACGACGAGAACATCATTCTCACGCCCGTGCGTCCCATGACGCTGGAACAGTGCCTCAACTTCATGCGCGAAGACGAGATGCTGGAAGTCACGCCGCACTCCCTGCGCCTGAGAAAGGCCGTGCTCTCCTGTGCGGAACGCTACCGCATGGGCGGAGGCCGCAAGCGCATCTAAGCCCCCTTTACCGGCCCTTTCGGACTGCCCCCCGGCTCCGAAAGGGCCTTTTTTCAGACAGCGCGCCGGGTGCGGACAGACCGGAAGCCCCCTTTCCTGGGACGGACGTTTCCCGGGCCGGAAGCCTCCTGTCCGGGACGACGCTCCGACCTGTCCTTCTCAGAAAGCGCAGAGGGCAGCTTCTCCGCCCGGGGCGTGACAGAGCGGATGCAGATTCACCAGACGCTCCGCCGGAAGGCAGACCGCGGGAGGAGACGAATTCGGCAGTTCTGCCGTCAACCTTTTACCGGAAGTCCGGACAGGCCGCTCTTTCCGGCACGGCCGGGGACGGACGCCGTGCCGCCTTCCGGAAAGAAGCAAACGCCGGGACAGCGCTCCTTCCCGGCAGGAACAGGTTCAAAACACAAAGGAATCCCCGATGAAGATTTCCGGCCGCCGCTCCCTCATCGTGCTTATCTATCTTCTGGCGTTCGTGTGCGCCATCGGCAATCCCGTGGCCGTGCCCAGCCTGCCCTTCATCATGCGGGACTTCCAGCTCACGCCCATAGAAATGGGACTGGTGATTTCCGTCTTCGCCCTGCCGGGCGTATGCGTCATTCCCCTGTACGGCGTGCTTATCGACCGTATCGGCCGCCGCCCCATGCTCCTTGCCGGACTCTTCCTCTGCGGTACGGGTTCGCTTCTGTGCTACGCCGCCCCCAGCTTCTCCTGGCTTCTCGTGGGCCGCGCCATGCAGGGACTTTCCCTCACGCCCCTGGAAGCCATGTGCAACACCCTCATCAGCGACCTGTTCGAGGGCGAGGAACGCATGCGCTTCGTCACCAAGGCCACGGCCATGCAGTATTTCAGCATCGCCCTTGCTCCCATCATCGTCACCTGGCTGCTCAGCTTCGGCTCCTGGCGACTCGGCTTTCTCTTCGCCGTGCTCCTCGGCTTCGGCGCTCTCGCCCTGAGCCTGCCCATCAAGGTTCCGGCCTCCCCCTCCAAAAGCGTCAATATCAGAGAATACGGCAGCCACCTGCGCAGCCTGCTCACCTCCCCCCGCCTGCTCTCCCTGTTCTCCGTCCGCATAGGCTCCGCCCTCGTCATCTTCGGCGCCGTCTATCCCCACCTCTCTCTTCTCGTGGATAAGGGCCTCCACCTGCCGCCCGATCGGGCCGGTATCCTCTTCTCTCTCTACGCCGTGGGCATGTTCCTCGGCGCCATGGGTACCCAGTGGAGCATGAGCCGCATCGCCCCCCGAACCATCGGACTCCTCGGCGGTCTCCAGCTCGGGGCACAGCTCCGCGATGATCTTGGCGTAGGGGCTGTCCCGGTAGCTCTCGATCATCACCAGGGTGTGGGTGTCGCTCTGGCGCAGGAGGTACTCCGCCTCGTGGATCTTGTAGGCGGTGTTCACCGTCACCAGCACCGCGCCGATCTTGGTGGCGGCCCAGAAGGTCAGGTACCACTGGGGCACGTTGGTGGCCCAGATGGCCACCTTGTCCCCGGCCTTCACCCCCATGGCGATGAGGGCGCGGGCCACCTGGTCCACGTCGTCCCGGAACTGGGAATAGGTGCGGGTATAGTCCAGGGTGGTGTACTTGACGGCGTACTGGTCCGGGAACTCCTCCACCATGGCGTCCAGCACCTGGGAGAAGGTCTTTTCGATCAGGGTCTCCTTCTTCCAGATGAACTTGCCGGTGCCGGCCTTGTTGGCGTAGAGGTGCTTCTTCTGGCGGCGGGGGTTGCCGAAGCGGCCCATATACACGGCGTAGTGGGTGAGGATCATCTCCAGGTCCTCCAGCCCCGGCACCCACTCCGGCTCCCAGTGGAGGGAGATGAAGCCGTCGTAGTTCACGGAGCGCAGGGCGTTCATCACGTCCTGCATGGG
>CASFUJ010000216.1 GCA_949297645.1 uncultured Desulfovibrionaceae bacterium | reverse complement strand
CTCCGCACAAGCCTGAAGAGTCGGAATACATCGCGCCGTCAGAACCGTTTTCCTCTCCGCGGTTGCGGGACCTGCGGCGGTCTTTGCCGCGTCCGGCCGGGACGGACCGTAAACAAGCGGGCGTCTGCTCCCGGAGTCCGATTCCGGGGCGTGACGCCCGCTTGTTTTTACTTCTTCTTTCCGAAGTGGAGGATGTGGCCCATCTTTTCCTGTTTGGTGCGCATATAGTGTTCGTTGATGTCGCACAGACCGGTTTCAATGGGAACGCGTTCGGTGATTTCTATGCCGTAGCCTTCGAGTCCGACGATTTTACGCGGGTTGTTGGTCATGAGGCGCAGGCGGCTGACGCCGAGGTCGCGGAGAATCTGGGCGCCCGCGCCGTAGCTGCGCAGGTCGGGCGCAAAGCCGAGCTTGATGTTGGCCTCCACGGTGTCGTACCCCTGTTCCTGCAGGGCGTAGGCCCGGATTTTGTTGGCCAGCCCGATGCCGCGGCCTTCCTGACGCATGTAGAGCAGCACGCCGCGGCCTTCCTTTTCAATCTGCATGAGGGCGGCGGCAAGCTGATTGCCGCAGTCGCAGCGCAGAGAGCCGAAGGCGTCGCCGGTGAGGCATTCGCTGTGCACGCGCACAAGCACGGGGGAGGGGTCGATGCGCTCGTCCACGTCCCCCTTGACCAGGGCGACGTGGGTGTCGCTCGAGGCGTCGCTTTCGTAGGCGATGATGCGGAACGTGCCGTACTTGGTGGGCATGTTCGCTTCCGACACCCGGCGCACGGCAAGCTTGCCGTAGCGCATGTGGTAGCGGATGATGTCGCGTATGGCGGCGATGTGCAGACCGTGCTGTTCGGCAAAGGCCTCGAGGTCGTCCATCCGGGCCACGGAGCCGTCTTCCCTCAGAATTTCGCAGATGGCGGCCGCAGGCTTGAGCCCGGCGAAGGAGGCCATGTCCACGCTGCCCTCGGCGATGCCCACGCGGGTGAGAACGCCGCCCTTTTTCGCGCGCAGGGGAAAGACGTGTCCGGGCGTGACGATGTCGTCCGGCCCCGCGTCGTCGGCCACGACGGCGCGGATGGTGGTGGCGCGGTCCGCCGCGGAAATGCCCGTGGTCACGCCGTTTCGCGCCTCGATGGAAACGGTGAAGGCCGAACCGTGTCCCGGAGTGCTCGAGGGCATGAGGGGAAGTTCCAGCCTGTCGGCCAGTTCCGGCGAAAGCGCAAGGCACACCAGCCCGCAGGCGTGGCGCGCCATGAAGTTCACGGCTTCCGCGTCCACATGTTCGGCGGCCATGACGAGATGGCCGCTGCACTCGCGGTCATCGTCATCCACGAGGACGATCATCCTGCCGTTTTTGATGTCGTCGATGGCCTGTTCGATGGAGCAAAGAGAAGAAAGCTGACGCATGACATACTCCCTGGAGTTGTCAGGGCCGCAGGAGCGCTAGGAGAGAGGAGAGGCTTCAGAAGACTGCGAAGAATCCGTTCTCTTTCTTCCGGACTGTTACCGTCGGCCCCGGAATCGCACCGGGTCTGCGCCCTTTCCCTTGAAACGACGCCCGCGGGCTCCCCCTGTACGGGGTTACCGCCGGTGGGGACTTGCACCCCGCCCTGAGAGTTCCTGTATTTTTTAATGACGTGGCCGCCGCTGTCAAGGGGAGGGGAAGCACTTTCGACGTTTCCGAAGTCCCGGGGGCGGATTCGGCCGGAGGACAGGGAGGTATCGCGGCGATGCCGCCGAAGGCCGCGCCGGTCGGGGCCGGGCGGCGTGCCTGTGCCGGAAGGCCGCGGGAAGCGGGCAGGGGCAAGGGAAGGAACGCGGAGGTGAGGATGGGCGGGAAGCGGGCGGAAAAAAGGAAGGGAGAAAAAGAGGAGGAGTTTCTGCGGCGGAGGGCGCACGGCACAGACGCGGAACCGGGGAGAAGCGGCGCGCAGAACGGCGGCGGGGAGGAGACGGGGGCGTTCCCGCGGGGAAGCGGAACGGCGTACGGAAAAAGCGGGGAGAAAACATTCCGGGAACGAAAAAAAAGACTTGCATGACGGAAAAGAAGCGCGTATAAGAAACATCCAAGTTTAACGTCGAGTCAGTTTCGGTCTCAGAAATCGCGGCGTAAATCTCTCCTTCATGGGGAGTTTAGATAAAGGGCAGTTGAGCTGCCTCTTCTAAAAGAAGCCCGGAAGCTAGCACCGGGCTTCTTCTTTAATGAACGTCCGGGGCGTGCGTCTGTTTTTCGTCGCGCGTGAAGGTCTCCGTTTTTCTGCGCGGCGGACGTGAGCGCGCTTTTCTGCCGCGGAAAGTGTTACGGCGCAGGCGGAGCGGGCGCGTTTTTCCGTTTCGGCGCGGCTCTGAGGCATGCCGGGATACGCGACGAGGAGCTCGCGCTCTGCAGACCGCGCCGTCGCGGTTTTCGGCGGGCGTTTTCGAGTCCCGCGCTTTGTGCGGCCGAAATCATACGCCGCCGCACGTTTTTCCGGCTGGTCCGGTCATTGCCGCATGACGGCGTCAACGCATACAGGAGGTTTCATGGTTCCCGTTTTTTCCGCTTCGCCCTCTGAACTGAGCGAAACTTCCGCACTGGCCGAGCTGCAGCTTCTGCCCGATCAGGAACTCATGAGTCTCTGGGAGCAGACGCAGTTCGCCGCGGCCGCCATCGAAGGTCACGGAGGCAGCGCGAGAACCGCCCACGCCTACGAGTTCGCCGTGCTCATGGAAATGCAGCGGCGACTGGCCTCCCGTCCGGCCCGCGAACTTTTCGGCATGAACGCCGGAGAGCCTCTGCCCGTTCCCGAAGGCGGCGTTTCTCCCCGCATCATGGTGGTGAAGGCCTGATTGCGGCCTGTTCCGGCCTTTGTCCGACCGTATGACAAGACCCCGCCCTTTTTCCCGACGGAAAAGAGCGAGGCTTTTTGTTTCCGAGGCGTATCCCGCGTCGAGAGGAGGCGGCTTTGAGGCATACACGGGGCGTCCGCGTCCGGGGCGCAGGCGGAATGAGAAAGCGCGAAGGCGCTGTCCGTAGAAAGAGGGGGAGATGACCTCGCGGCCGCGTCCTTGTCCGGGGCGCGGTGGCGTTTGCGTTCAGGGACGGGCCGGAGGCGTTGTCTTTTCGGGCGCGCCGCAGGAGCGGCGTCGTGATCGGCTCCGTTCGTACGGCAGGGGAAGCGTCGTCCTTGTCCGGGGCGCAGGCGGAATCCGTGCGCAGGCGGAATGAGAAAGCGCAAAGGCGCTGTTCGTAGAAAGAGGGGGGAGATGACCTCGCGGCCGCGTCCTTGTCCGGGGCGCAGGCGGGCGTCGGGGAGAAAGAGAGAGAAGAAAAGGGCGGGTGATGCATGAGCCGCCGCATGGGCAACGCGCATGACCGCGACACATCCGGCAGTCCTTCTGCCCGGTCGCGTCGGAGCGGCATGCGAATCTTTGCAGACCGCTCCGACGGATGCGGGAGAGAAAGAGCGGGGGAAGACGGGACGGCGCCCGGCCTTCTCATACCGGCCTTTCGGCAGGCCCGGGGCGTGGGGAAGGAACGCTAGGCTTCCGCGCGGCTTTCGGCGTGGCGCTTTTCCCACAGGCGCATGTCTTTCATCTTCTTGCGGCGCACGCGCTGTATGCTCTTGCACACCAGAGGAGTGCCGCTTTTGATGCCCCACTTTCTGCGGTAGGAGTCGGCGTCGAGGCCGTGCTGGGCCAGATGCTTGCGGGTGATGAGCTTGAAGGACTTGCCGCATT
>CASFUJ010000215.1 GCA_949297645.1 uncultured Desulfovibrionaceae bacterium | reverse complement strand
TGCTGACAAGCGCGCTGCCGATGACCACGTCCGGCCTGCCCGGTTCGAAGCCTTCTGGCAGGGGCGGTACGGGCAGCAGAAAGGTGCGGTCGAGAGCTTTCGGCGCGCCTTCCTCTTGAGCCCGGAAGCGCGCGCCGTAGGCGAGACCCTGCCTTGCGTTGGTGAGCACGAGGATTTCTTCGCCCGGTCCGGCCTGCGCGGTGGCGGCGAGGCATTGGAGGTAGTTGAGTCCGGCCTGTTTCGCGTTGACGGCGCGGGCAAGGCCCGAGGCGGTGGTGAGGCCGATGCGCAGGCCCGTGAAGTTGCCCGGGCCCGCCACGCAGGCGATGCGTCCGATGGCCGCGGGAAGAAAGCCGAGGCGGGAGCATGCCTCGCGCAGGGCGGGAGCGAGAAGCTCGGTGCCGCCGCGCTGGGCCAGCCAGTCCTGTCCGCAGAGAACGGAGCCGTTTCTGCACAGCGCGAACTGCACGCGCTTTTCCGCCGTATTCAGAATGAGGGTGATATCCTGCATGATGTTACCTGAACCAGCGCATGACGTCGTTGAAGGTGGCGAAGACCATAAGGGCGATGAGCAGGCTTGCGCCCAGACGCATGGACCATTCCTGCACCTTTTCCGGCACCGGGCGGCGCACGATGATTTCCACGATGCAGAAGAGTATGGCCCCGCCGTCCAGCACCGGTATGGGGAAGAGGTTGAGCAGACCGAGGTTCACGCTGATGAGCGCGGTGAGCAGCAGAAGCGGAGCGAGGCCCGCTTCCGCCTGCCGGCCCAGCATCTGGGCGATGAGTATGGGGCCGCCCACGGAATCGGCGGCCACGGAGCCGGTGACGAGTTTCTTCAGACCGGTGAGGGTGACGTCTATCATGTCCCAGGTCTGCCGGAGACCGAGGACCGCGGATTCGAAGAAGCCCTTTTTCTCATAGCGCAGAGCGCCGGAGGCCTGCACGCCGATGAGCCAGGCGGTTTCCTTTTCGCCGAAGATGTTGGTGCGCTCGCTGCGCGTGGGCGTCATGTCGAAGGAAAGAGGCTGCCCTTCGCGCAGAACGTCCACCTTCAGGGTGCGGCCGCCGGAAGCTCCCACGGTTTCCGGCACCTGCGCCCATCGGTCGATGGGCGTGCCGTCGATGGCCGCGATCATGTCGCCGGGGAGCATACCGGCCTCCATGGCCGCGCTGCCCTGCACGATGGCGCCCACCTGCGGCAGCGTGATGCCGAGGCCCATGGACAGGGTGAGTCCCCAGTAGATGAGCCAGGCGATGACGAGGTTCATGAACGGCCCGGCAAAGGCGATGATGAGTCTCTGCCACGCGGGCTTGCTGGTCACGGCTTCTTCCTGCGTGAAGCCGAGGCTCTCCACCTCGTCGCTGTATTCGCCCACGCCCGAGACGTAGCCGCCGAAGGGCAGCCACGAAAGCCGGTATTCCGTCTTGCCGCGGCGGAAGCTCCACAGCTTGGGCCCCATGCCGACGGAAAAGGTGATGACGCCCACCCTGAACGCCCGGAAGGCGAGGAAGTGCCCGAGTTCATGAAAGAAAATGAGACCGCCGAACACCAGCACCACGGCCAGTGCGGCATCCCAGTAGGAAAGATAGTGGAGTAGTGACTGCATGGTATCCCGATGGGGCCGGACGGGCCGCGCCCCGTTGAAGTTAGGCCGTTTCCGCAGAAAACGGCGCAGGCGTCCGGCGCATGGCCGGCGCCGGAAATGTCCCGCGGCAGGACGGGCTGTGGGCGGTCTGCGCGTCCGGGCGCGTCCTTTTGCGGTCCGCGCTCAGACGGTTTCCGGTCTGCCCCTTGACGGTCTCCGGGATGTCCCGGAACCGCCGTTCAGGCCGCTCCGGAGCGCTCTCCGGCCGGACGCGGAAGGCGTCATGCCCGCCAGTCCCGGGCTTTCTGCCGCGTGGCGGCATCCGTGCGTTCCACACGGGCCAGGGCGCGCGCCACCTGCGGGGCGAGGTCGCCCTCTTCCAGATGAAAATCCTGCCTGTCCGAGGCGGCGTCGAGCATGTCCGCCACCAGCGCGGGAATGTCGGTGAAGCCGATGTCCCCGGCGAGAAAGCGCTCCACGGCCACCTCGTTGGCGGCGTTGAGCTCCACGGTATGCCCTTCGGCCAGAGCGCGGCGCGCCAGATCGAGGCAGGGGAAGAGTTCCGTACGCGGCTCCTCGAAGGAAAGCGTGCCCGCCTTCGCAAGGTCGAGGGGACGTATGCCCGTCACTCTTCCGTCCAGAAGATAAGGCCAGCAGAGGCAGGCGGCAATGGGCACGCGCATGTCCGGCACGGCGAAATGTCCCATCATGGAGCCGTCGGTAAGTTCCACCAGCGAATGTACGATGGACTGCGGGTGCACCACCACGGTCACGTCCTTCACGTCCATCTGATAGAGGTGGCAGGCTTCGATGACTTCCAGCCCCTTGTTCATGAGCGTGGCGGAGTCGATGGTGATTTTTGCGCCCATGGACCAGTTGGGGTGCCTGAGGGCATCCTGCGGCCGCACGGTTTTGAGATACGCGGCGTCTCTGGTGCGGAAGGGGCCGCCGGAAGCCGTGAGCACGAGGCGCGCGATGTCGCACGCCCTGCGGCCCACCATGCCCTCGAACAGGGCGCAGTGTTCCGAATCCACGGGCAGAATGACCGCGCCCGTGCGTCGGCAGAGGTTGCGGATGAGCTCTCCGGCGAGCACGAGGGATTCCTTGTTGGCGAGGCACACGGTTTTTCCCGCCGCGGCCGCGGCCACGGTGGCGCGAAGTCCCGCCGCGCCCACCTGCGCCGAGAGTACCATATCCACGCCGTCGAGAGCGGCGAGCTCTGCGTAGCCCTCCGGCCCGGCGACGATTTCGGGACGATAGGAGGACGGCAGCATGGCGCGCAGTTTGTCCGCGCCGTGAGGGCCGTCCTTTTCCAGCACGGCAAGATACGGCGGCCGCCACTCTTCCGCCTGTCTGGCGAGAAGCGCGATGTTGCGGCCTGCGGCAAGGGCGGTCACCATGAAGCGGCCGGACCCCCTCCACGCTTCCAGCACGCGCAGGGTGCTGGTGCCGATGGAGCCGGTGCAGCCCATGAGGGCGAGGCGGCGGGGAAAGGGCAGTCAGATGCCGGCGCAGAAGATCCCCTTCAGACCATGTGGGCCTGGCTGTATATTTGAGAGGTAGCCATGAAGTTTTCCGGTTTATATGAGACTTACGAAGGCTTTCGCACGCCCAGCTTCACCCTCACAATAAACGGCAGCCAGATGGATGTAGGGGAGGGGGTGGAGCTGCAAAGCCTGGAGTGCCGCCTGACAACCCTTCGGGAAGCCGGTACACTGACGCTGAGCGCGGAGCTGAATCACAACACTGACCTGGGCAGCACCTGGTTAAGCGCCGTTCAGCTGGGGGCGGTGTGTACCCTGGCGCTTGGTTATGTTGGCACGGAGAAAGCTGTTTTTTCCGGCTTTGTTTATGATGTCCTATGGGGGGCGCCCCTGGACGGAGCTAAGCTGACGTTGGAGATGACCTGCATGGACGTTCGGGGGCAGCTGATGCTCTCTGCCTGTGCCGACGCGGGTGCGGCCCGCACCTTGTCCCAGCTGGTCAGCGCGCTGCTCAGCCAGTCGTGCTGCACCCGCATGGCCTCCGCACAGGTCAAGTCCATCCCCGAAGACTGGGATCTCCCCTTCCAGAGAAACCTTGCCGCGGTTTTTTTGGATCTTGGGATCCGGAATGGGTACCGAGGACA
>CASFUJ010000214.1 GCA_949297645.1 uncultured Desulfovibrionaceae bacterium | reverse complement strand
TAACATCATTTTTCAAGCTAGGCTAAAAATCAGCTCTCCCTATTTGCTTATCTCTGACAGCTTACCTATCAGAGTAGCCAAAATTTCTCAGGCAACCATATAACCATAAGGCAGAAAGCGCTTCGCTTTCTGCCTTATTTTTTTCTGGTGGGAATAGTGGTGGGAATAAAATTTAAAAAAGGAAAAGCCCTTACGATTTTCACCGTAAGGGCTTGATTTTACTGGTTGCGGGGAAAGGATTTGAACCAATGACCTTCGGGTTATGAGCCCGACGAGCTACCAAGCTGCTCCACCCCGCGTCGTGTTCGTTATCTATAGACCGGCATGACTTATCTGTCAATCATTTTTTTTATACCTGGAAAAAATTTTTTCGGCATTTCTTATCCGTAAATAAACAGTTGCTGACTTCCCTTCTCTTTTATGCTAAACTTTTCACCATCTCATCAAGCATACAGGCCTAACACTATGAAATTCTGGGAAATTTCCGACTCCTTCTGGGAAGCCGTCAAGCCGCTCATCCCCGAAACCGTCCGCGATCCTCAAAAAGTGTATCAGCGGATTTCCGGCGGAGGGAGAAAGCCTCTCGACCAGCGTAAAGTGTTTTCTGCCATCGTTTATGTTCTTAAAACAGGCACACAGTGGAAGGCCCTTCCCAAGGAATTCTACGGCAGTCCGAGTTCCATTCATGCCTACTTCAAGAAATGGGAAGCGCAGGGATTTTTCAGTGAGCTCTGGAAAAAGGGACTGGCAGAATTCGAGGAAATGAAGGGTATTGCGTGGGAATGGACGCTTGACACCACCCGCAGTGCCAAAGCCGTCGCCAGGAAGGCAGGCAAAGACGACTCCGCCGGACAGGACGGAACTTCCGGTTCCGACACACCGGAAGAATGCCGCATCTGGCGTCCCGTCATCAGCCGCCGCAGCCGCGAGCGGGCAAAGGCCCTTTGCGACAAGGCCACGGCATTATTTACGGATACATTCAAATCTTGATTTAACTTATCAAGACGTCCTATCGTTCATCACATGGCTTTCGGCCGCGCAGGCCAGTTTTTTTCGTATTCCGGCAACAGGAGTTATGTGATGAAACGCTTTTCCGTGCGTGCATGTGCGCTTTGCACGCTAGGCCTTCTGCTTTCCCTTTCCCTCGTTTTCCCCTCCGGCCGCGCTCTGGCCGAAGGCTTTGCCATCATGGAAAACAGCGCCCGCGGCATGAGTCTTGCCGGCGGCCTCATCGCCCGCGGGGGCGACGCTTCCACCCTGGCCTACAACCCCGCCGCCATGACCATGCTCGACGGCACGCAGTTTCAGGCCAACCTTGCCGTCTCCCAGTTCTACTGGGGCGTGGACACCCGCGATGCCGCCGGCAAGGACACGGGCAACTATCACAGCGCCCATCAGACGTGGCCCATCCCGGCCTTTTACGTCACGCATCAGCTCAACGACGACGTATGGCTCGGTCTGGCCTCCTACACCCGCTTCGGCCTCGGCGTGAAGTATCCCAAGAACTGGCCCGGCGGCGCCAACCTGCACAGCGTGCAGCTCATCACCAGCTCCTTCAACCCGAACATCGCCTATAAAATCAATGACCATCTCTCCATCGCCGTCGGCGCGGAAATGATGATTGCCTCCATGCAGATGCGCAAGAATCTCACCGTCCAGAACCCCGTGCTCGGCGACGTGAGCATCAACGGACACGGCGTATCCTTCGGCGGCAACATAGCCCTGCATGCCAGAATCAACGACCAGTGGTCCCTCGGCCTCACCTACCGCGCCCCCATGAGCCTCAAGGTCAGCGGCAAGACGCGTTACGATAATCAGATAGGCAAACTGTTTCAGCCGGGCAGCCAGTATTACAGACTCCAGAACTCCAACCTGCGCGGGACCCTTCATCTGCCCGACTCCATCGGTTTCGGCGTGGCCTATAAGCCGCTGGAGAACCTGAGCTTCGAAGCCGACGCCGTCTATACGCTCTGGAGCCGCTTCCAGGACTTCAACATGCACATGAAAGACCCGGTGAACTACGACCAGAACTCCGCCAGATACTGGAAGAACAGCTGGACGCTCGGCCTGTCCGCCGAATACAAGCCCGTGGACTGGATGGCGCTGCGCCTCGGCTTCATGTATGAAACCTCGCCCATGAACCTCGGCAACGCCGACTACATGGTGCCTTCCAACGGCAGAAACTACTACACCGCCGGCGTAGGCTTCTTCTACAAAAACTGGACCTTCGACCTGGCCTACATGTACATCCACAACCATGTGCTGGATTACACGGATGCCGCAAGGCAGCATGCCGACAGCGGCATGGTGGCCGGACGCACCACGCATCCCCACGCCCACAACTTCGGCATAGGCATAGGCTACAAATTCTAAACGCCGCATGGCAAAAGGCCCGATTCGGAAACGGCAAGATACGCCCTCCCGAACCGGGCCTTTTCCTATCGGCCTTCCATGACCGGTCACGTTTTTCTGCGGAGCGCCATTCACGACTGTCATGATGCATAAAAGTTCCGCGCTCCAGCCACGGAAACAGCTCTCAAAGCTGCCGTCCTGAACGAAAGGATAAAAGCGTTTTTCCTGCTTTGTACGCCGCCCGTCCCCTTGCTTTCGGCAGAACAGTCCTGAAAGAGCCCTTCAACGCCTTTCTCTCGACAAACCCTTCCGCACATAAAAAGTAGTGATTCGTACAGGAGAAGAACCGGGCGGTAACGGGAGGGTATTCCCCTCACGCAACACCATATGTTTCCCCGCGCGGTTCCGTCATCCCTCGCAACATTCTGCTTTACCCCTTGCATTACGGGAACACAGGCTTGCCTCGCCCTGCGCCGTTATCTACGCGTCCTGAGCGGCCAGTCTTTCGGCAAAGGCTTTGAGCTTGTCGCCGTCGTAGAAATTGACCATGCGAAGCGGCACGGTGGCCACCTCGCCGAGTTCCCCTTCTCCCTTGACTTCGAGAAAGAGAAGAACCACGTCCCACGGCGCGAAACAGCGCGAGCCGTCGGGCATGTTCAGTCCCTCCTTTGCCAGCGCGAAGCAGAAGGCGGAAAACTTTTCCGCCCCGGTGCGGTACAGCCCGGAAATCATGGCGCAGCGGTCGTCGTATTCGGCATAGCGGTCGGCAAAGGAGCGGTACAGCTCTTCCATCTGCGCATCAGTATAGGGAGGATTAAGCTCCATGAGCGCGTCGCAGTACGGCAGACAGTAGTCCCGCGCGCAGAACATGTCCGTCCACTCCTCGTTCCCGGAAGGCGAAGAGCTCTGTACGGCCTTTTCCTCCGCCATGCCGATGAAGGGGCGATAGCTGTCTTCCTTTTCAAAAAGACTTTCCGGAAAGGCCTTCAGCGTATAGCTTCCGCCCTCTTCCCGCAGAAAAAGCCGTACCTTCTCACCGGGCTCGAACAATCCTTCCACGCCTTTTGCCGCCACGGCACGCACCATGAGAGGATAACGCCCCCACAGACTGCGCCGCGCCGCTTCAAGCAGCGAATACGGCCCCACGGTTCCGTAAAACGCGGCAATTTCCTCTACGGAAAACTCCTCACCTTCCTTCACATGCTCCCATCCGGTAAAAGCCATATCTCCTCCCTGCATACGTTTTATGTACGACTGATTTCTGAAAACACTCCGGAAACATACGCCGTCCCGGCCATGGGCAGCCTGTATTCACCGCAACTTCGTCGTCCGGCCGCCCACGGCCGCAGGACGACGAAAGCTCTTCC
>CASFUJ010000213.1 GCA_949297645.1 uncultured Desulfovibrionaceae bacterium | reverse complement strand
CGATAAACGGCGGCAACAACTATAACGATTATTATATGTCCGGCACGTTTACGATCGTTCCGAGAGAAATAATCATCAGCATCGGCAGGATCAGAAGCGAATACCTCAGCGAGATCCAACCTTACGATTCCGCGCTGAGGATACTTTACGCCGACGATCAGAGCCTGCCCGGTCTGGTGGGCGGCGCGTTGTATGTGGAAAACAGGATAGGAGCCTTTGCCGTGGGCGAAAAGGTGGGCGACATGATGGTCGTTCATTTTGAAAAGGTGCAGGCGGAGCTCAAGGGCGTGTATCAGGCCATCAACCATTCTTTCGTCAACCATTCCGCGCAGGGGGTTTCCCTTATCAACCGCGAGCAGGACATGAACGAACTCGGCCTGCGTCAGGCCAAGGAAACCTATAATCCGGTGGGCTTTCTGAAAAAAAGTCGGCTTGTCATAGCTGCGGATGCGGAGTAGTATCATGGACGCCGACGGAAGCGGTGAAGGATAAGTTCCTTCCGCTTCCTTTTACATCACCTTGAACGTTTCGGATGAGCATCATGAAAATAGTTACGAGATTTGCTCCCAGCCCTACCGGTCATCTGCACATCGGCGGGGGCCGTACCGCCATCTTCTGCTGGCTTCTCGCCCGTCATTTCGGCGGCGAGTTCCGTCTGCGCATTGAGGATACCGACGCCACGCGCTCGAAGCAGGAATATACCGATTCCATCCTCGCTTCCATGAAATGGCTGGGCCTGGACTGGGACGGAGACCTCACCTATCAGAGCCGCCGCCTCGACATCTACAACGCCGCCATCGACAGGCTGCTGGAAACCGGTCATGCCTACTGGTGCGACTGCACGCCCGAGGAAGTGGAGGCCATGCGCGAAGTGGCCCGTGCCAGAGGGGAAAAGCCCCGCTACAACGGCCGTTGCCGCGACCGCGGACTGACTGCCGGTCCCGGCAGAGTGGTGCGTCTGCGTGTGCCCGACGAAGGCCGCATCGTCTTCAACGACCTCGTGAAGGGTACCATTTCCGTGGACGTGTCCGAGCTGGACGACATGGTTCTGCGCCGTACCGACGGTATGCCCACCTACAACCTCGCCGTGGTGGTGGACGACCATGATATGGGTGTGACGCATGTACTGCGCGGCGACGACCATGTTTCCAACACTCCCAAGCAGATTCTGCTGTATCACGCTTTCGGGTACGAGGTTCCCACCTTCGGGCATGTGCCCATGATCTGCGGCCCCGACCACCAGAAGCTGTCCAAGCGTCACGGCGCCCGGGCCGTCATCGAATACGAGCAGGACGGTCTTCTTCCTCAGGCCCTCGTGAACTATCTGGTTCGCCTCGGCTGGTCCCACGGCGACCAGGAGATTTTCTCTCTGAAGGAACTGGTGGAACTGTTTGACGGCGGCAACCTGAACAGCTCTCCCGCCGCCTTCGACCCGGAAAAGCTGAAGTGGCTCAACGCGCACTACCTGCGCAATACGCCGTTCCCCCAGCTTGCCGTGATGGTACGTCCCTTCCTGGAAAAGCTGGGCTACGACGTGCCTGCCGAAAGGATTGAGGCGCTGCTTCCCATGTATGTGGAGCGCGCTTCCGACCTTGCGGCGCTCGCTCAGGCTCTGACCATTTACTTCAAGCCCGCCGAAGAACTGGTGATTGAAGAGAAGGCCATGAAAGCCCTGAACGAGGACGGCAAACATCAGCTTACCGTGCTGCACGACATGATTGCCGCCATGCCCGAGTTCAGCGCCGAGGCCCTCGATACGCTGCTTCATGAGTATGTGGAGAAGGGCGGACTCAAGTTCAAGCAGGTGGGGCCGCCTCTGCGTTCCGCTCTTACCGGCCTTGCGGGCGGGCCGTCCGTGCATGACGTCATGGCCGCCCTCGGCAGGGAAGAGAGCCTGAAGCGTATTGAAAGGGCTGCGAAGTAAGGCGTGTGCCGTATCATGGACGGGGCAGGCCGTGCGCCGTGCCCCGTACCTTTTCACTGCGTCGGCTTCCGCCGTCGTACGTCCGTATGAAGAGTCGCAGGCGCAGAGCTTCGGCGCGGCCGGAAGAAAACGCCGTTTTCTGTTCATCCGGCCCTGTCCAGGTACTGGACGGGACCGGATGACGGCTTATTTAATAAGGGAAACCTTTTTTGCCGGAGGCGGCCTTCCTGTGCCGCGTTGCCCGGCATGAAGCCTTCAAAAAAAGACCGCATAATGGGAGAACCACATGCAGTTGTATAATTCCATGACTCGCCGCAAGGAAAACTTCGAGCCCCGTCGTTCCGGCAAGGTGGGCATGTACGCCTGCGGCATTACGGCCTACGACCTCAGCCATATCGGTCACGCCCGCTCCGCCGTGGTGTTCGACGTGCTTAACCGCTATCTGCGTCACAAAGGCTATGACGTGACCTTTGTCCGCAACTTCACCGATGTGGACGACAAGATCATCGCCCGGGCCAACCGTGAGGGAAAGAGCAGCGCCGAGATCGCCGAAACCTATATTGACGCCTTCCATGAAGATATGGACAGGCTCAATGTCCGCCGTGCCGATATCGAGCCGCGCGCCACGCAGTACATAGAAGCCATGCAGGAGCTGGTGCAGAAGCTCATTGCCGGCGGGCACGCCTATGCCGTGCCGTCGGGAGACGTGTATTTCCGCGTCCGTTCCTTCCCGGGCTACGGCAAGCTTTCCGGCAGGGATGTGGACGACTTGCGCTCCGGCGCGCGCATCGCCATCGGCGAGGAGAAGGAGGACCCGCTGGACTTTGCGCTCTGGAAGGCGGCCAAGCCCGGCGAGCCGTTCTGGGAAAGTCCGTGGGGCAAGGGGCGTCCCGGCTGGCATCTGGAATGTTCCGCCATGAGCGAGAAGAACCTCGACCTTCCTCTCGACATCCACGGCGGGGGACAGGACCTCATTTTCCCCCATCATGAGAACGAGATAGCGCAGAGCGAGGCGTCCACCGGCAGAGAGCTGGCCCGCTTCTGGGTGCATAACGGCTTCGTGCAGATAAATTCCGAGAAGATGTCCAAGTCGCTGAACAATTTCAAAACGATACGCGATATTCTGGAGCATCGTCAGCCGGAAACCCTGCGTTTCTTCCTGCTCGGTAAGCATTACCGCAGTCCCATTGACTTCAGCTTTGAAGGCCTGGACGATGCCGAGCGGGCCCTGAAGAGGGTGTACGAATGTCTGAGAGACGCACACACCGCCTCCATGCGCGAGTCGTGGAAGAAGGGGGAAACGCCCGCTTCGGTGCTTGATGAATTCGAACCTCTGGAAAAGGGCTTTTTCGAAGCCATGGACGACGACCTCAATACGGCCGGTGCCCTTGGTCATGTGTTCGGCATGGTGCGTCTGATCAACCGCATTCTTGAGGACAAGAGCCTGCGCAATAAGGAAGGGACGCGTACGCTTCTGGAACGTTTTGCCCGTCTGGCGTCGGCATGGTCCGATGTACTCGGCGTGTTTGACGCAAAGCCCGAGGCATTTCTGGAAGAACTTCGCGATACCCGCGCCGTACGCGCCGGTATAGACATGGAAAAAGTGCGCGCTCTCATGGCGGAAAGGGCCGAAGCCCGCGCCGCCAGGGATTTTGCGAAATCCGACGCCACCCGTGACGCTCTTGCCGCCATGGGCATAGAAGTGCGCGATACTCCCTCCGGAGCCGTGTGGGATATCGCCTGACAGGCCGGAAGGCCGGGAAAACGATGATGCGACTACGTTCCTTTGTTGCCGTAGCCTGCATGG
>CASFUJ010000212.1 GCA_949297645.1 uncultured Desulfovibrionaceae bacterium | reverse complement strand
TTATATAAAGAAGAGTTCCCGACCGTTTTCTTTAAAAAGCGGAAGCCCCCTTGCGGGGGCTTTCCAGAATTTGACGAGTCCGTCTTTTCAGACGGCCTTGTTGTATTGCTGCCTGCCCAAATAGATCCTGCTAAAAAATATTTGGTAAGCCCTTTCTTCTTGCCACAGAATGTCGGGCTATGCAATAGTGAAAGAAAAGATTTTTACGCGGGGCGACTCTGTGCTGCCCGGCCAAAAGTGAGCGGAAAAACCGCGTTTTTTCCGCGAAACGACAGGCCGTATGGTTTGAAAGGCGAAGCATTTCAAACTAAAAATGCTCTAATCGTGGAATACAGGCATGGCAAAAAATTATCGCTATATTCTCGGCGTGGACATGGGTATTGCCTCCATAGGCACGGCTCTCGTGCGTTGCAGTGAGGAAGGTGAGCCTCTGGGGATTCTCGATGCGGGAGTACGCCTGTTTGGTGTATCCAAGGGCGGAGAGGAGCGAAGAAAAGCAAGGCAGGCCCGCAAGACCATACGCCGTCGCCGCCGGAGATTGCGCGTTCTGGCAGCCCTTTTGCGCAACCACGGCCTTTTTCCCGAAGACGTCGGGGCCGCTGAGGAGCTGAACGGACGCTCGCTGTACCGGATGTGGGCAAGGGCGGGCAGAAGCAGGCTTCAGAGCGCTTTCGAGGTGGGGCGTTGCCTCATGTACCTGGCAAAGCACCGGGGCGCGGGTTTTCTCGGGCAGTTGGAAGGGGAGGACGACAAGGAGCCGCAGAAGAAGAACGACGCGCAGAAAACGGCGAACCTGTACCGCAGTCTGGAAAAGCGTCTTCGGGAGAGCGGCATGACGCTTGGAGAGTTTTTTCTCCAGCGCCTGCGCTGCGCCTCGGAAACCGGAGGGCGCATACGCCGCCGGGAGAATTTCATCAATGACGGCTCCGTGGATTTTGCCGTGCCGCGTTTTCTGGTGAAGGCGGAGTTTCGCCGTATCTGGAAGGTACAGTCGAAGTTCTTTCCGCAGATGACGCCGGAACTTGAGGCCGAAGTGTACAGGGTCATGTTTGAAGACAGACCCCACGCTCCTTATGCCGTGGGAAGGTGTTCCCTGGAGCCGGACAGCGGCGAGATGCGCCTTCCCCGCATGAGCAGACTGGCCGATACCCGGCGGATATACGAGCAGGCGAACAATCTCCGGATACGGACGGCCCGGGCCGTGGAAGCGCCGGACAGACGGATGCGCGACGCCGTGGTGGAACGGTGCATGGCCGGAGAAACGCTGACGAAAACGGCTGTAAAGAACCTGCTTCAGCCGTTTTGTACGGAGAGAATTCTTGCCGTGAATATGGAGGAAGGCAACAGCATACGGGGCTTCTGCCTCGCCTCGGCGTTTGCGGATATTCCTTCATGGAAGACCATGAGCGAAGAGGAGCAGGACAGGCTTGTGGCCTTCATGGCGGAGCCGCGCCTTGAGCCGGACAGGGCGGACAGTCCGCTCATGCCGGAAGAGCTTTTTCTTAAAGAATGTGCGGAGCGTCTCGGCCTTTCCGGGCCGGAGGCGGAGGAAAGGGTGTCGCGCTGCCTTCACGCGCTGCCTGCCGACCGCTCCATGCTGGGAGAGACGGCCACGCGACGGATTCTGGAAAAGCTGCGCGAGGGGCGCGTCGTTGTGGAGAACGGCGGGGAAGCGTGGCGTCCGCTTTCGCAACGAGAAGCGGCGGATGCGTGCGGTTATCTGGCGGAAGAGGAAAGGGCCCGCAGCATGGCGGGAACGTACGACAGACTGCCTTATTACGGCGAAGTGCTCAGAAGCGACGTCGCTCCGGTGCATCCGTGGCATGTGGGGCAGGCGGCGGAGGAAGAGGCCGCATGGGGCCGTTTTCCCAATCCCGTGGTTCATGTGGCGCTGAACCAGCTTCGCAAGGTGGTCAATGAAATCATGGACCTGTACGGCCGTCCGGTGTCCGTGCATGTGGAGCTTGCCCGGGAATTCGGCATGTCGGCGGTGAAGAGAAAAGAGCTGGACAAGGAAAGAAAGAATCGCCGCAGTGAAAACGAGGCCATCGACAGGGAACTTGTGGGCGCCGGTCTGCCCCCCACGCGCCGCAACCGCATAAAGTACCGTCTGTGGAAGGAGCAGTCCGGGCAGGACATATATACCCTTGACACCATTGCCCTGTCCGACTTTCCGTCCTGCGACATCGACCACATCATGCCTCAGTCTCTCGGCGGTTCCGATACCTTTGCCAATCTGGCGCTGACGTTCCGCTCCAACAATCTGGCCAAGGGCGACAGGTCGGCGTACGAGTTCATTCAGAGCCGCTGCCCCGATGCATGGCCCCACGTTCTGGCCTTCATTTCCCGGGATGCGTATCCGAAGAACAAGCAGTGGCGCTTTCTGGAAAGCGCGAAGGAGCGCTTCGCCGAAGGCGATGAGGACGCCACCGACAACCGCCTTTCCGATACCGGGTACATGGCCAAGATGGCGGCGCGCTATCTGCGCGCCGTCTGTGCGGATGTCGTGCCCCTGCGCGGAGGCATGACGGCGAGGCTCCGCCACCTGTGGGGGCTGGACGGTCTGGAATACGAGCTTATGGGCGAAAGCGTGCGCCGGGACCTGTATGATGAGGCAACCGGGGAAGTAATGCTGGATGAGTGGGGCAGGCCGAAGCGGAACCCTGCGTGGAAGGCCAAGCCGCGCATCGACCACCGGCATCATGCGGAAGACGCCCTTATTCTGGCCTGCGCCTCCCGTTCCATGATGCAGAAGCTGGCGCGTGCCGACCATCTTGGGCGGGAGTGCGAGGCGTTTCCCGCGCCTTTCGGCGGCTCGGCGGAGGATTTCCGGAGAGCCGTGCTGGAGGCTTTGAGCGGAGTGCGGCCTTCGCCCAGGGCCGAACACTCTTTGGAAGGAAGCCTGCACGAGGATACGCGCTACCGTGTGCTTGCCCCCGTAAAGGGAAAGCCCGGCCTTTTTGTCGTCACCTACCACAGAAAGCTCGACGCCATAAAGAAGCCGAAGGATATCGGGACCGATTTCAGCAAGTATGACGACCTGCCGGAAACGGCTGCCATGGAGGAAAGCAACCGGCAGAAGCGTCTGGCCGTGGAAAGCCGCCTCGAGAGAGCGAAACACATGCTGGAGGAAAAGCGGCGCTCTTCGGGGACGGGCGGGGCGGTCACGGAAAGCCGTATTCTTCAGGCGGCGCTGGCGCTGGCGCGAAAGGAAGACAGAACGCTCGGCTTCACCTGGCAGGACGTGACGTGCCTTTCGCTGGTCAATGTGAGCGGCAGACAGCAAAGCGGCTTCAAACCCGGCGGGAACGCCTGCGTGGATTTTTTTGAAACGCCGGACGGGAAAGTGGACTGGGAGTGCATCACCCTCTTCGACGCCGCGCAGAAGAATTTTCAGGCGGAATGGCAGAAAGCGGGCTGCCGCCTCATCTGGCGGCTGTTCAAGGGCGACGTGCTGGAACTGTCCTTTTCCGACGCGGAAAAGCGGGCTTTGGGGCTTCCTCCCGGTGCCGCCAGTCGATGGTTTGTAGTTCAGATGTTTTCAGAAGGCAAGCTTCAGGTCAGACGACTTCAGGACGCGCGTCCTTTGCAGGAAAAGGACGGAGAGACGTCCTGCTGGCTTTCGGGAGAGCGCGGACGGAGCTTCTATACAAGGGCGCAGGCCCGCAAGGTGGAGCTTTCGCCTTTCGGCAAGGTGCTGCACAAGCACAGGAAGCTGTGGTATGGCAAGAAAGCGAAAAA
>CASFUJ010000211.1 GCA_949297645.1 uncultured Desulfovibrionaceae bacterium | reverse complement strand
CAGGAAGTCGTGGCGCGAAAGGTCGGCGTCATGTTCCGGCCGTTCGAGAGGACATGCCGTCAGGGAACAGGAACGCCGGGGCCCCGCGCCGTGTCGCGTCGTATCCGGAGCAAGTCAGGTCTCCGCGGTACTCGAGAGATAAAAATGTCCTCGCAGGTAGTTGCGGCGTTAAGCGAAAGGCCCGCCGCGCAGACCCCGCCTCCGTCCGGCAGCAGGTCCACAGCGCGTCGCGTTTGCCCTGAAGCCGTCCGCGCAGGGCTACTGCTTTTCCTGCATGAGGCTTGCCGTCACTTCGGCAAACTCGCGGCTGAAACGGCTGTCATGCAGTTGCAGAAGTTCCGGCGGCTGGAAGGAGAAGATACGGGAGAAATCGGTGCGGCTGTTGTGAAGCAGGCTCAGAAGTTCCGTACCGAGGCGTATGGTATGGTAGGTGTTTTCCGCCACACTGCTGCGCCGGGTCATGTCGGCGTTCAGGGAGGCGAGGTTCTTTTTCTGTGCGTTCAGGTAATTCACATAGAGGCGGATGACCTCCAGCATGCGCTGCTGCGAGGCCATGTTGACCTGAAGGGTTTTCCTGTCGTTTTCCGTATTCGACTGGGCCGCAAGTTTTCTTGATTCCGCAAGCAGCGCGCTGTTTTCTTCCTTCATGGCGTTCAGGCGGGGCAGGTAGATGTCGTCTATCTGCTGCATGGCGTGGGAAATGGCGTAGATATAGACGCGGCAGCACATCATGTACATGCCGGAGTACATCTTGAGCAGCTCCACCGGAGCATCCGGCTCCGACGCCTTGAGCTCCATGCTTTTCAGAACATACTTCAGGTTTTCGGCCACGGCCATGATGCTCGCGTTCTCCACGGCGTCCGCCGCGCTTATCATGCGCTCGAACTGTTCCCGCGTGAGCGGCGCGCCGTTGGCCGTCATGGCTTCATACACACTGTTTTTCTGCCGTTCGAAATCCGCCTGAAGGTCCGCCGCCTTCTGCCGGAGCTTCTGCGTATCCTTCCGTATGCTTTCCTGCGTGACGGCCAGCGGATTCCACGAAGATTCCGGCGCCGTGATGCTTTCGCGCGCAAGCTCGCTTATGCGCTGCTGCACCTTGCGGATGTCCGCTCTTGTTTCCTCCTGAAGCGCCAGCAGGTCCAGAAGCGGAGAATCCGCCATGATTTCAAAGCAGTCCTGAATGATACGCTGGAACTTTGCATCCCGGAACGTGACTTTCTCCAGAAGCGTGCGCTCTTCGGGACGACTGTTCGAGGAAAACTGCTCCAGCCCTTTGCTGAGTTCCGGCAGAACCTCCTCACGGATTTTTTCAGGCGAAGACGCCGCAAAAGAGCTCGCCGCCGTCAGAACGACAAGCGCAAACGCAAGAATCGAACGAAAAAATGAGATGGCCACAACGGCTCCCCGAGGGACGCCCCTCTTTATTGTTGAACGTCAATACCGCACGCGGCAGTCTGTTTTTCAGTATGGCAGAGGGACGCAGCTTGCGCAAGAAGCGCGTACGCGCTTACCCGTGAAGAAGTATGGAACGCCCCCCTTCCACCAAGGATTTTCCGTCTCCGCATATTCCTTCAGGTAAGCACGCCTCAATGTCCCGCCTGCACGGATTTCTTCCTGCGCCTGCTCTGCACTTACGACTTCCCCGCCGTACGGATTTCGCTTCGGGCTTGCAGGAAGAGACGGACGGGCGTATCATGAGAAAAATACACTTTTATGTTATATTCTTTTATATTTCCCCAAGGGATAAGGATGTCGCCATGAAACAGATCTCCTGCTCCGAAAAGTCCGGTTCCGCGCAGACACTGTTCACCAGGAATTTTTCCCTTGTCTGTTTTGCCAACCTTTGTACCTGCATGGCAGGCTATTCCATCATGCCTGTGCTGCCCCTCTATCTCATGGATGAGCTGCACTGTCCCAAAACCGTCATGGGCGTGGCCATGGCCGTGTTTCCCCTTATGGCGCTGCTGTTCCGTCCCTTTTCCGGACTCATTGCGGACAGGTTCAACCGCAGGCATGTGCTCATTCTCTCCACGCTTGTCTGCGTCGTGTGCTTCCCCCTGTGTCTTGCCGCAACGGGTGTGTTTCTGTTCATGCTCGTTCGTTTGCTGCACGGTGTGGCCTTTTCCTCCATGACCACCTCTCAGGCGACCATTGCCGTGGACTTCATGCCTGAAGGCAGAATAGGCACAGGGATAGGCTTTTTCAGCAGTACCGTCTCGCTGGGCATGATTTTTGGCCCCATGCTGGGCCTTTTTGTAGCCGACACCTTCTCCTATGCAGCTGCCTTCTGGGTGCCTTCGGGGTTCGCGCTGGCCGGAGCCGTGTTCCAGATTCTGCTGCGCTCCGGAAAACAGCACATCGCCGTGCGCAAAAAGCTCACGCCCGACATGTTCTTCATGAAAAAAGGTCTGTACGCACTTTCGGCTCTGCTCATCGTCGCCTTCATGCAGGGCATGATAACCAACTACGTTTCCGTGCTGGCCCGGGAACACGACCTGGCAGAATACGCCAGCCTCTACTTTCTGCTTATGGGACTGGGACTCATGATAAGCCGCCTCTTTTCCGGCTATGTCTCTGACCACGGCTTCATGGGGCAGCTTATCTGTCTGGCGGAACTCTTCACGCTGGGAGGCGTGCTGCTGCTTTCCTGCACGACGTCTCCCACCGTCTTCGTGCTCTGCGGCGCGCTTCTCGGTGTATCCATGGGCTCGCTCACGCCAAGCTTCCAGACCATACTCGTGCGCCTCGCCGAAAAGCGCATTCCCGCCTTCCCCGCGGCGCAAAAGGGGCTGCAATACGCATTGCTCGACAAAAAGAACGCGGAGCGCGGCAGCGTGTCCGTCATCGTGTCGAAAGCGCGCGGAGAGTTCGCCGAGGCCGTGCTTTCCGCCGAAAAATACGCGCGGTATCTCGCGCTGTTGGAGGGAGGTGCCAGGTGAAAATACTTCCCCGCCGCACATTTTGCGGCGAATTTCAGATACCCGGAGATAAGTCGATCACCCACCGCGCCGTCATGTTCAACGCCGCCGCGCGCGGAAAAGCGGAGATCACGGGCGCGCTTTTGGGCGAGGATTGCCTCTCCACGGCCGCGTGTATGCGCGCGCTCGGCGCAAAGGTCGAAGTAAAGGGCGGCACGGTTTTGGTGCAGGGAACGGAAACATTCCGCGACGCCGACCTGTACTGCGGCAACAGCGGCACCACGATGCGCCTGCTCATGGGGCTGGCCGCGGGCAGGGGAATAAACGCCCGCTTTACGGGCGATCCCTCCCTTTCCAACCGGCCGATGGAGC
This sequence comes from uncultured Desulfovibrionaceae bacterium, assembly GCA_949297645.1. Classification (GTDB taxonomy): domain Bacteria; phylum Desulfobacterota; class Desulfovibrionia; order Desulfovibrionales; family Desulfovibrionaceae; genus Mailhella. The sequence continues at coordinate 452 of CASFUJ010000211.1, read as the reverse complement.
GCGTTGCGGCGCCCCTGCGTTTGCTGGGCGCGGATATTGCCACGGAAAACGGCAAACCGCCCGTGCAGGTACGCGCCGCGCGGCTTGCCGGAACATATGTGAAGATCCCCGTCGCCAGCGCGCAGGTCAAGAGCGCCGTGCTGCTGGCGGGGCTGGGCGCGGAAGGGGATACGACCGTGGAAGAGCCCATCCGCTCGCGCGACCACACCGAGCGTATGCTCGCGGCGATGGGGGCGGACGTGCGCACAGTCGGCAACGCCGTCACCGTTTCGCCGTGCACGTTGCGCGCGCAGGACGTGGCGGTGCCGGCCGATATTTCCAGCGCGGCGTACTTTATGGCGCTGGGCGCTCTCCTGGGCGAAACGCTGTGCAAAAACGTGGGCGTAAACCCCACGCGCACGGGCATTTTGCAGGTGTTTTCGCAGATGAACGTGCAGTATTCGCTGGAAAAT
>CASFUJ010000210.1 GCA_949297645.1 uncultured Desulfovibrionaceae bacterium | reverse complement strand
CAACGTCCGCGCTCTGCTCCACGGCGGGCAGTTCTCCCTGCGTCACAGCCGGAGCGGAAACCTCCGGAGCGGATGCCGCGGGCATATCGGGCACGGGCGCAGGCGAAGCGTTTCCCCATGTGGGTACGGGCGCTTCCGCGGAAGACGACTCCCCGGATACCGCTGGGCTTTCATAATCCCTGCCTGCAAAGAAATGCAGATAGGCCATGTACGCCCCGCAGGCCAGCGCAAGAAGCAGCACGGCCTTGAACAGGCCGCCCAGAATGACGGGCAGCATGCTCGGTTTCACCGAGGTGTAGGTGGTGTTCTCCGCAATCACGGGGCGGGAGATGTTCTCAAATCCCTCGAGATTGCGGAGCCATTCGCTCACCTCTTCTGCGGCAAAGCCCAGAAGAATGGCATATTCTTTAATAAAATGATGCACATACACGGTACGGGGTACTCTGTCGGCCCCCTCTTCTATCCCCTGAAGTATGCGCGTGGGAATCTTGAGCCGGTCGGCCACGTCGGCCACCGTCATATTGCGGCCCTCGCGGGCCTCACGGAGCCTTGCTCCCAGTTCTGCCAGAGTCATAAGCGCCTCAGTTGCGGATGTCGATAAGCGCCTTGGCGCGCAGCTCCGCGATATACTGCTGGAAGCGTTCCTGCAGGCGGGGCTGACGCAGAATCTGCTCGATGCGGCGGGCCGTCTCGGGGTCCGGAACAGCGTCGTGCTGCTCCGAGTCCTCCGCCTCCTCAAAGTCCAGCAGGGCAATCTGCACCTTGTTGGCATTCATGCTGAGCAGGGGAGACACCTCCCCCTTCTTCAGACGGGAGACCTGGTCCATCATGCCCGGAGCCATATCGGAAAGTTCCATGAAGCCGAGGTCGCCCCCGCCTTCGGGGTTGGGACCGATGGACACGGCGCGGGCGGCCTGCTGGAACGTCACCTTGCCGGAGGCGATGTCGCGCGCCCACTTTTCGGCATCGGCGTCCACGGGATAGACAAGCATGCCCACACGGGCGCGCCCGGAAACGAGTCCCGCCATGTTCTTGCGGTAGAAGTCGTTGATTTCATCCTCCGTGACGACCACGCGGCTCACCACGTTGCGCCCCATGAGGCGCTGAGAGACAATCTGCACATACAGGTTGTCGCGGAACATCTTTTCGGAAAGCCCTTCCTTGGCCAGCTGCTTGAAAAAGACATCGCGCTCCAGCCGGCTTTCCTTGATGACCTGCTCGACGGCGGCGTCCAGCTCGGCATCGGAAACCTCGATTTTCTCCTTGGCCGCCGCCTGCAGGATGATTTTATCGGTGATCATCTTGTCGAGAACGGCCTTCCGCACCTCGGCCACCATCTGCGGATTCTTCGCCGCATTGATTTTCTGACCGATGAGTTCCGGCTGAAGAGCCTTTTCCAGTTCCCGGACGGTAATAATGTCGCCGTTGACGACCGCGGCGATACGGGAAACCGGCGCCGAAACGGCAGGCTGCGCGGACAGAATCGACGCCGCGCAGACAAGGGATATGAATAGGGTACGCAAGACAGCACACTCCTGATATTCGTTATGATGTTTGCTTATAGCCTGTTTTTCCGACACTGGCAACGCCGTTAACAGCAGATTTCCGTTACAGAAAAGCGCCTTTTCCCTTCATGGGGCCGTCAGAAAATCCGTCCGTTTTCTCCGGAAAAACACGGCAGAAACACCCGGCGGCATCGACTACGCCGTCAGTCTGCCCAGCATGGTTCCCGCCTCCTCCAGTCTTTCGGCCGGAGAAAGCTTCTGCTCCAGAGAAACTTCCAGCGTAGCCGGAGGCTGGAGCCGGATACGGTCTCTGTTGGCCAGCACAAGCTGCACGATGGCCTCCGGCTGCACCTTTTTCTGCCCTTCGCCCCAGGTCACGCGCACACGGTCCGGCAGAAGGTCGGCCCGCGCCACGCCGAGAGCGTTCACGCGCGCCTTGAAGGAAAGGACGGCAAGGAAGGTCTCCAGCGCCTCCGGGAAGGGGCCGAAACGGTCCCGTATTTCCATCTCCACGTTTTCCCGCGTTGCGGCGTCGGTAGCGGAGGAAAGCATCTTGTAATATTTCAGCCGTTCGTGCGCGTCTTCGATGTAGGTATCGGGAATGTGCGCGGGCAGGCTGAGATTGATTTCCGTCTCTGTGCGCAGAAGCGCCTCCTCGCCCTTGAGTTTCGCCACCGCATCTTCCAGCATTTCGAGATACAAATCCAATCCCACGCGGGCCATATGGCCGGACTGCGCCTCGCCGAGGATGTTGCCCGCTCCGCGCAGACGCAAATCCTCCATGGCCACCTGAAAGCCAGCGCCGAGATAATCCATTTCCAGAATGATGCGCAGTCTCTCGCGCGCAAGGGAAGGCAGGTGCTCCACATCCGACACCACGAACACCGCATAGGCCTGCCTGTCGGAACGGCCCACGCGTCCCCGGAGCTGATAGAGCTGCCCGAGACCGAACATCTGCGCCTGGTCCACGATGAGCGTATTGGCGCGGGGAAAGTCCAGTCCGGACTCCACGATGGCCGTGCACACGAGAACGTCCAGCTCTCCGTGCCAGAAACGGTGCATGGTCTCTTCCAGTTCCTTTTCCGCCATCTGCCCGTGGGCCATGCCCACCCGGGCGTCCGGCACAAGTTCCTTCACCATGGCCGTGGTCTGCGGCAGCGTCTGCACGCGGTTGTGCACGAAGAACACCTGTCCCTGCCTGGCGAGTTCGCGCTCCATGACCTGCCGGAGGGCGCCTCTGTCCCTGTCGATGATGGCCGTGGCCACGGGCTTGCGCTCGGCGGGCGCGGTTTCCAGCACGGAAAGCTCGCGTATGCCGGACATGGAAAGCTGAAGCGTACGGGGAATGGGCGTGGCCGTCAGCGTAAGGGCGTCCACGTTCTTGCGCAGTTCCTTCAGTTTTTCCTTGTGGCGCACGCCGAAGCGCTGCTCCTCATCGAGAATGAGCAGTCCGAGATTCGGCAGTTCCACGTCCTTGGAAAGCAGCCGGTGCGTGCCTATGAGAATATCAATCTGCCCCCGTGCAGCAGCCTTCAGCGTCTCCGTCTGCTTTGCCCGGGGAACGAAACGGCTGAGCAGGCCGACATTGATGGGAAAACCGGCCATGCGGGAGCGGAATGTCTGATAATGCTGTTCCGCCAGTACCGTGGTAGGACACAGAAGCGCCACCTGCCTTCCGTCGCAGGCTGCGCGGAAGGCCGCGCGAAGGGCCACCTCCGTCTTGCCGAAGCCCACGTCGCCGCAGACAAGACGATCCATGGGTACGGGCCTGTCCATGTCCTGAAACACTTCCTGAATGGCGCGCGCCTGATCCGGCGTTTCCTCAAAGCCGAAGGTCGCCTCAAACTCGTGGTACATCTCTCCCACGGGAGAATAGGAAAAGCCCTTGGCCACCTTGCGCCACGCATACATCTGCATGAGGTCGGCGGCCACCTTCTCCACGGCCTTGCGCGCCTTTTCGCGGCTGCTCGTCCACGCCGTGCCGCCGAGACGGTCCAGCGCGGGCGGCGGTCCGTCGGCCTTGAACTTCTGCACCACGGAAAGCCTGTCCACGGGCAGATACAGCCGTGCGCCGTCGGCATATTCCAGCAGAAGATAATCGTTGTCCACGCCGGTACCGCCCGGACTCATGCGATGCAGGCCGCCGAAACGTCCCACGCCGTAATCGCGGTGCACCAGCAGGTCGCCCACCTGCAAATCATCGTATCTGTCAAGGCCGCGGAAGGCGCCGGAAGCCACACGGCG
>CASFUJ010000209.1 GCA_949297645.1 uncultured Desulfovibrionaceae bacterium | reverse complement strand
CCATGATGCTTCGCCTGCTTGCCTGCCTGATTCTGGCCATGCAGCTCGCCTTCCTCCCCGTGTCCGGCCCGTCGTATGCCGCCGACACCCAGCAGTCCGTCAAAAGCTATGACTATGCCGTACTGCCGCTGGAGCGCAACGGCTACCGGCTGCATCTCGACTGCCTGCGCAGCGTGGACACCGCCTATAAGAAAAACATCCTTCTGGTGCACGGCCTGACCTATTCCTCCCATGAGTTCGACGTGAACTACGGAGATTACAGTCTTGCCCGCTTCCTGGCCGACAAGGGCTATTCGGTATGGCGCGTGGACGTTGCCGGTTACGGTCAGTCTCAGGCCGTTGAGGACGGATTCATGCCCAACTCGGACTACGCCGCCGAAGACGTGGCCGCCGCTGCCGCCGCCATTTTGAAGATAAGCGGCCAGAAGCAGCTCGACGTGCTCGGTTGGAGCTGGGGCACGGTCACCGGAAGCCGCTTCGCGGCAAAGCATCCCGAGATGGTGTGCAAACTCGTGCTCTATGCGCCCATTCTGAGCGGCCTCGGCGCGGGCAACGTCACCTCGCCCTTCAATAATAATACCTGGGTGCACGCGGCCGGAGACTTCCAGATGACCAAAGACGGCGCCATCGACTACAGCATCGTGGAGCCTGCCGTGGTGGCGGAATTCCAGTCCAACTGCTGGCGCTATGACGGAAATTCCAGCCCCAACGGCGGCCGGCGCGACCTTATTTCCTCTCCTTCCAATCTGCTCATCTTCCCTGAACAGCTGAAGATGCCCACCTACGTCATTGCCGGCGACAACGACCCTTACATCAACAAGGACCTGTTCCACAGCCTCCAGCCCAAGCTGCCGGCCGGCTCGGAAGTGGTGGAAATCAAGGGAGCCGCCCATGCCATGATGATGGAAAAGCCCTTCTACAAGGACTTCCGCAACAAGGTCATGGCCTTTCTTGAAAAGTAGCTCGCCGTATCCCCTCCTCACAACGTCGGAAGACGCTGACGGATAAGGATACTCTCCACAGAAAAGGCGCAGACCGGACATCCGGTCTGCGCCTTTTGCATATGCCTTCAGGAAGAGCGGCTGTTCGCCTTCCGTCGTCACTGCTGTCGAAGGGACCGCTGTACGCTTCTTTTCCTGTCGTTCACAGAAGCAGACAACATGCTCCCCTCCACGACGAAACTTCCTTTTCTGTACGATCTCCGTCCCCGGCAACGGACAATTCCCGTCCGGCAGATACCTTCCGCCGGACGTAACCGGAATACCGGACCGGAACATGCGACCGTCAGTCCCCTCTCTCCGCAGCGGTCGGCATACATAAACTGCCGCCCCCATGCGCCGTCACCGGCCAAAATACCCTCTACAGCACAAGGCATACGGGGCGCCCGTGCAGGTACGCTACTTCCATGGGAATACGGTACAGGCGGCTCATGTTTTCCGAGTTCACCACCGCGGCGGAAGGGCCGAGGTTCGAAAGATATCCGTCTTCCAGAACAGCCGTGCAATCCGCTGCGGCAAGAGCGTGCTCAGGAAAATGTGTCGTCATGATGACGGCTATTCCTTTCTGCTTCAGCCTGCCGACAAGCTGGAGAAAGCGCTGCTGATTGCCGAAATCAAGGTGTGCCGTGGGCTCGTCCAGAAGCAGCAGCCCGGCCTCCTGCGCCAGAGCGGAGGCAATCATGACCATCTGCCGCTCGCCGCCGGACAGTTCGGTATAGGCCTTGGCGCGCAGATGCCCTATGCCGAGGAAGTCGAGACATTCCCCGGCAATACGGTAATCGCCGGGACCGGGCGTCGCCCAGTAGCCGATGCGCGACGTTCTGCCCATGAGCACGATGTCCAACACGGAAAAGGGAAAGGTGGGGGTATGATTCTGGGGAATGTAGGCGACGCGGGAGGCGAACTCACGCGGAGACAGACGGCGGATGTTCGTGCCGTCATGCAGGATTCTGCCGCCATCCGGGATGACCTGCCCAGCCAGACAGGAAAGCAGCGTACTCTTGCCCATGCCGTTGGGCCCGAGTATGGCCAGCGTCTCCGGACCGTTCAGCGTGAAGGAAATGTCCTTGAGCACTTCCCTTCCACCCCTATAGGAAAAGCGAATATGTTCAACGCTCAGTTTCATGCTGTCACCACTTCAGTTTTTCCTTGAGCAGGAACCAGGCAAAGATGGGAGAGCCCAGAAGGGCCGTCACTATGCCGAGGGGAATTTCCAGACTGGAAACGCAGCGGCAGAAATCGTCGATCAGCAGAAGGTACACGGCCCCGAAACTGAGCGTCAGGGGAAACAGGCGGCGCTGGTCAGGCCCGGTGACGGCGCGCGCAATATGAGGAATGATGAGACCTATCCAGCCGATGATCCCCGAAACGCTGACGCACAGCGCCGTTATCAGACTGCAGCACAGGATGATGACGGCGCGGTCCTTCGCCACGTCCACGCCGTAGGCGCGGGCCTCGTTATCGCCCATGCTCAGGATATTGAGCCGCCAGCGATAGAGAAAAAGCACCCCCGTCGCCAGAAGAAACGGCGGCAGTACCGACAGGAAAAGCCCGTTTGTGGCCGAAGACAGGCTGCCCATGAGCCAGAAGGTGATGGAGGGCAGTTTTTCGAAAGGATCGGCGAAAAACTTGATGAGCGAAAGCAATGCGGCGAACAGATTGCCCACCAGCAGCCCGGCCAGCACCAGCGTGACGGTGGAATTGCGGGCCCTCCGGCACATGAGGAAGGTCAGGCCCACGGCGACAAGGCCGAACAGCATCGCCGTCCCCTGAATGATGACGGTCTGCGTGGTGAGGGAGATGGCGAGAGCCGCGCCGAAACCGGCGCCGTTGGACACGCCGAGGGTATAGGGAGAAGCCAGCGGATTCTTGAACAGCCCCTGAAACACCGCGCCGGAAACGGCCAGTCCCGCGCCTACCAGCATGGCCGTGAGTATGCGCGGAAGTCGCGTGCTGAAGATGATGCTCCCGGCAAGGGGGTCGGAAGACAGGGAGGTGCCGAAAAGCGCGTCGGAAAAAACGCGCAGGATTTCGGCGACGCTTATGCCGTACTTCCCTATGGTCAGCGACAGAAGCGCGCTGACCACGGGAAGCAGCACCAGCAACGCCAGCGAGACGCCGCCGGAGAGGCAGGAATCAGTTCGCAAGACTCTGGGCATAGGTGATGCCGTAGAAGGTCGTGTAGAACTCATCGACAAGGGCGTCCAGATTCACCTCCCTGAAGGCGTCGGGATAGAGCGTCTTTGCCAGCCACAGCTCGCCGAGAGCGATGGATTCCGGCGTGGGATTGCCCCAAGGCTTGGCATAATCGGGCGCCATGATGAGTCTCTTGTTCTTCACGGCGCTGATGCCCGCCCAGCGGGGGTCGGAAGCTATCTCATCGAGCAGGGAGGCATAACGACTCTGCACGAAAATGACTTCGGGATTCCAGGCCACCACCTGTTCCACGGTCACCTGTTTGTAGCCCTTGATGGTTTCGGCGACGTTCTTCGCCCCGGCCTTCTCCATGGCCACGCCCACATACTTGCCGGTGCCGTAGGTATTCATGTTCTCGTTGGCCATGTAGGTGCGGATGCGCTTCTCTTCCGGCACGGCGGCAAGATGGGCGGAAACGATGCGGCGATTCGTCACCACGGTGTCCCACAACTGCTTCGCACGCTCCGGCCTTCCCGCTATCCTGCCAAGCGTTTCCACGGCCCATTTCAAGCCTTCGGTGTAGGCCTCGTCGGGATTCACGAGAGAAGGATGCACCGTGGAAGCCTGCTCCTTATCCGCTACATACAGCGTGACCACCACCACGGGGATACCGAGCTTCTGAACCTGATTGACGGTC
>CASFUJ010000208.1 GCA_949297645.1 uncultured Desulfovibrionaceae bacterium | reverse complement strand
CGCAGAACGGCCGTACGGCCCGGGCGGGGGAGCACCTCGCCCCGGAGGATTATTCGCTCTTGATGATGTCGGTCTTGGGAAGGGCGGAACGGACCTTGGAGCGGTAGGGCAGCAGGTTGGTCAGAGGTTCGAGACCCTTCACCGCCTCGTCGGTGGCCTGGATGCCGAAGGGCAGCATCATGTCCTTGCAGGCTTCGACCACCATCTTGCCGGCCAGAGCAGCGTCGGCGGTGGAGAGCCAGGCAAGGGAGCCGTCGGCCTGACGGATGGGTTCAAGGTACAGACGGATGACGTTGTCCTTGAAGGCGCGCACCAGCGCGATGCTCTTGCCGAGCTCTTCGGCGGAAGGCGCTTCGCCGCCCACGGCCTGAGGATAGACGGAGGCCGGACCGGGGATGTTCAGACGCACGCGGGTAAGGCAGCCGGTGTTGATGAGCTTTTCCAGCAGGTCGGCGTTGCGGCCGTCGCTGTCGATGACCACCTGAAGGCCGCCCCTGGCCAGCGCGGTGACGAGTTCCACGAAGTGTTCTTCCTCGCCCGCGGGCACCTTGGACACGTTCAGACCGGAAATCCAGCCGTGCAGCATCTTGCTTTCGGAAACCGCACCCGCATCGCCGAGGGCCTTGCCGGAGAGCAGGTAGGCGATGATGACGCCCGTGCCCTGAAGCACCACGTCGCCGTCGTCGTCATGGAACATGGGGAATTCCACGCCGGTTTCGTTGCGGTGCAGGAACTTGCGGTTCGCACGATAGAAACCGTTCACAATGTCCTTGTCGGCTTCGAGATCATAGCTGCCGTAGGTGATGCCTTTGCCGTCCATGAATTCATGGGTGATGCGGCAGCGGATGCAGTTGGGAGCCTTGTAAAGAGTGATGGCCATGGCAGAACTCCATAACGGTTAGAAAATTCGGTAGCCCCGGGCCGGAAACCGGCCTTGCCGGAAGGTCGTCCGAAAACGGAGGAAGGCGGCCTGCGCGGTATTTCACCAGAAAACGGTAAGGAAGGCAACGAAGCTCTTCCCGCCTGTTTACGAAAACTTATTCAATAGATTTCATTCTAGTGAAAGCTTCCCTTTCTGTCAAGATGCCGGGACCCGCAAAAGGCGTGTTTTCCGGAAAGGCGCACGGCGTAACACGTTCGGCGGCAGGCTTTTTCGGCGCAGCATGGCGCAAGGAAGTCTGTATGGCCGCTGTGGTTTCAAAAATGCGATAATAAAGGAAGTTTAACATTGCCTATCGGGAATTGATAGTGTAAACTCCGATCATCTTATTTATTTCTATTCAATATCATACTGAGGATTTTTCCATGGCCAGAAAAGCCGCAGAAAGCGTCACCGAACCTGTGAAGAAAACACGCGCCTATCATTCTCCCCGCCGCAAGGAACAGGCAAACGTGACGAAGGCCCGCATCGTCGCGGCGGCCATGCAGCTCATGAAGGAAAAGGGCTATGCCGACATGACGCTGGAATCCATTGCGCGCGAGGCCGGTGTTGCTCCGCAGACGGTCTATGCCGTGTGCGGCTCCAAGAAGGGCGTGCTGGCGGCAATCCTTGAGACTACCGTGGAGGCCAAGCGCTACGACAAGTTGCGCGACTCCATTCCTCAGATTATGACCGGCAAGGAACGCGTTCTCGAAATCGGGCACTTCATGTCCAAGCTCATGGAAGACGCCATGCCCGTCTTCGACATCATCCGGGGCATGAGCGTGCTTTCGCCGGAATTTGCCGAGCAGGAATACGACCAGAGCATGATGCTGCTGGAAAAGTGCCGCAAGTCCGTGCACAAGATGGCGGAAGACGGCATGCTGCGCCCCGGCCTGTCCGAAGAACGCGCCGCCGAACTCTACTGGAGCATCACCACGCCCGGCCTGCATCGCCGGCTCACCAAAATGCTCAACTGGTCCGCGGAGGAATACGCGGCCTGGGTATCCTATCTTATAGGTGTGGCTCTGCTGGACTGGGACTCTCCCATGCCCTTCCTCAACGAAGGGCCGCGGGAGAAGGCCGGAGCGGAAACAGCAAAGAAAACCGCGCGGAAAAAGGCGGCGGAGCCTTCCGGGGAGGAACCGGAAGCGAAGCCGCGCCGCCGCACCGGGCAGACGCCGGAGGCGTGAAAAGAAGCGCTTGCCTTTCCGGTACGACTTTGTATGATATCCTCCATGACGGACGCTGCGGAGGCGTGAACGCGTGCCTGTCGGGCGAAGCGGCACGGGTTTTTCCGGCGCGTCCTTCGTCTGCGGCGTGACCTCTTTCTGGCTCCGCCGGTCTTGGCGTCGTCCGCATCGTACAGAAAAAATATTGTTTTCCTTGGGACCGGACGCAGAGTGCGCTGCGTTCTGCGGAGCGTTTTCCATGCGTCTCCGTCTGCGCCCATACTGAACCGGGGGGAAGGATGAGTCAGAGTCAGAAAGCCAATGAAATGGGAACGAAGAGCGTGGGACGCCTTCTTCTCGAGTATTCCATACCCGCCATTCTGGGCATGGTCATCGTGGCCCTCAACCAGATTATTTCCAGCATCTTCATCGGGCACGGCGTGGGGCATCTGGCCCTTGCCGCCATGGCCGTCACCTTTCCGCTGGTGAACCTGCTCATGGCCTTCTGCCAGCTTGTGGCCGTGGGCTGCGCGGCCCTGTGTTCCATCGAACTCGGCCGCAAGGACATGGTCCGGGCGCGCAGTATGCTGGGACATTCCGTACTTTTGGAAATGCTGTTCGGCGTGCTGTTCGGACTTGTGTTCTGGTATTTCCTCGACCCGCTGCTCATGTTCTTCGGCGCGAGCGGAGAAACGCTGCTTCTTGCCCATGAGTTCATGCTGCCCCTTGTGGTGCTCTCGCCGCTGGGCTTTCTCATGCTGGGCTTCAACTACCTCGCCAGAGCCACGGGCTACCCCAAGACGGCCATGATGACGGCGCTTCTCTCTTCGCTCGGCATCATCGTCTTTTCTCCCATCTTCATCTACTGGTGGGACTGGGGCATGTACGGAGCAGCCCTCGCCCAGCTTGCCGGACAGGCCATGTCCGTGGTGTGGCTGGTGACGCACTTTGCCCGCAAAAGCTCTCTCGTGCATTTCCAGAAGGACATCTGGAAGCTCAAAGGCGAGGTCATCGGCAAAATTCTGGCCATCGGCATGGCCCCCTTCCTCATCAACTTCTGCGCCTGCATCGTGGTGGTCATCATCAACCGCGCCCTTCAGGAGCACGGCGGCGACATGGCCATCGGCGCCTTCGGCATCATCAACCGTCTGCTCATGCTCTTCGCCATGAGCGTCATCGGCCTGGGGCAGGGCATGCAGCCCATCATCGGCTTCAACTTCGGCGCCAAACGACCCGACCGCGTACGCCTCGCCCTGAAATACGGCATGCTGAGCGCCACCGCCATCACCCTCGTCGGCATGCTCGGCTCCTGGTTCGTCCCCGAACTTCTGGTGCGCATCTTCACCGACCACGCTCAGCTTATCGAAGTCTCCGCAAGAGCCCTGCGCATCACCGGCGGCGTGTTCATCTTCGTCGGGCCGCAAATCATCATCGGCACCTACTTCCAGTCCATAGGCCAGGCCAAAATCGCCAGCATCGTTTCCCTCTGCCGCCAGATGATATGCCTCGTGCCCGCACTTCTCATCCTGCCGCACTTCTTCGGTCTGGACGGCGTGTGGATGAGCATCCCCATCGCGGACTTCACCGGCTGCGCCGTGGCCGCCTTCTTCCTGCGCCTGGCCATGCGCGCCGAGGACAACCACTGCATGCCCGGCGACCCGGAATGTAAGCCGCCGTCAAACTTCTTCAAGCCCAAGCAGTTCTGATGGGACTGGTGGCGGGGGGAAGGAGGGAAGACTTTT
>CASFUJ010000207.1 GCA_949297645.1 uncultured Desulfovibrionaceae bacterium | reverse complement strand
CGACAGACGACCTTATGGGGCGTTGTTTCTTCTCTCAGGAAGATGCCGAGCGTATTCTTGATTTGCGTGATTCTCTCGGAGGCTTCCAAAGCTGGGATGATTTGAAGGAACTTAATCTCAGCTCGGCTCAGCTCAGCATTCTTGCTTCGGAAGCCACGATTTCCGGTATCACCACGGACTGCAACTGCTGATATTGCTCAGCCATTCCCTCAAACTGCGCCGTACCCCTGATGAAGGAGTGCGGCGTATGTCTTGTTAAAGGCGGGTAAATGCCGTTTGAATTTTATTCTGACGGGCGTAAAAGGGGGAATGTGCAAAAGCCATATTCGGGGGCGGGACTCCGAACAAGAGGCGGTTTTTTCTGTGCCGTGCTTCTTTTTTGATGAGAGTAGGAAACGAAGGTTGCACGCACTGCTTTTTTGCTGAGGATACTTTATGTCCAAGTCGGAGAGCTTTACCGGGAAAATTTTTTGTGCGTATGAAGGCCGAGTATGAGCATGTCTGCGCTGTTCATAGAGAGTTTCTAAGCGGGGGAAGCAGCGTCTGCTCCCTTCTTCTTTTCCGTGCGTAAAAGTGGGTAGTGCGTGAGATTGCTGTAACGGAGTGTTCACAAGACTTCGCGGAGCCGAGAAGAAAAAAGGCGTTGCGCACAGAATCGGTAATATAAGGAGAAAGTCAGGAAGACTTTATATTTGCTTCACGACCGCAGAAAAGAAGGGGAGACGGCAGGTCACATTGCGTACGGCGAAGGGACTTTTTTATAAGATGGATTTTTTACGAATGTATCCGTTTCTACCGTCAGTTTTTCATGTTGCTGTAGTCGCTTTTCCGCCGGGACATGCGAAGAGGCTGTATTGATGCATCTCCCGGGAAGAACGTATGTAGGGACAACACAAAACGAATACCAAAACAGAGGCAGACAAAACAAAAAAAGCTCAGGACATAGCATCCTGAGCTTCTTTACTTTCTTACTGGTGCCGAAGAAGAGACTCGAACTCTTACTCCCGAACGGGAACTAGACCCTGAACCTAGCGTGTCTACCAATTTCACCACTTCGGCGCAGGAATGTAAATAGACGATTTGCCCTGCCTTGGCAAGTCTTTTTTTGTCTTCTTCGTAAATTTTTATGAAAAAGCCCTCCAGCAGCGTACAAGATGGTGTTCGTCCACGGCCCGCAGAGGCGGGGCCTTGCGGCAGACTTCGGAAGTGTAGGGGCAGCGCGGCCGGAACGAGCAGCCTTCCGGTAACTCTGAGGGCAGAGGAACCATGCCGGGAATGGAAGGCAGCCTGCGGCTGTTGTGATTGCCGACGAGCGGAGCGCAGGCCATGAGACCTTCGGCGTAGGGATGCAGAGGCCTGTCGAAAAAGGCGGCCACGGGGGCTTGCTCCATCAGTTCTCCGGCGTACATCACGGCCACGTCGTCCGCAGCCTCCGCCACTACGCCGAGGTCGTGCGTGATGAGCAGCACGCCCATGTCCCGTTCGCGCGCGAGCTTGCCGAGAAGGCGGAGAATCTGTCCCTGTATGGTGATATCCAGCGCCGTGGTGGGCTCGTCGGCCAGAAGCAGCTTCGGCGAACAGGCGAGGGCCATGGCAATCATGACTCTCTGGCGCATGCCTCCGGAAAACTGATGAGGATAGTCGTTGAGTCTGCGGGCGGGAGCCGGAATACCCACAAGCGACATGAGCTCCACGGCCCGCGCTTCCGCCTCGCGTCGGGACAGCCCCTGATGGATTTCCATGGGCTCCGCCAGCTGTCTGCCTATGCGCAGTACGGGATTCAGCGAAGTCATGGGTTCCTGAAATATCATGGAGATGTCGCGTCCGCGCCTGCTGCGCATCTTATTCTCGTCAAGCGCAAGCAGGTCTTCGCCATCAAAGAGCAGCGAGCCGGAAACAATACGGCCCGGCTGCGGTACCAGACGCATGATGGAAAAGGCCGTCATGCTTTTTCCCGACCCGGATTCCCCCACAAGGCAGAGCGTGCGCCCCTGAGACACCTGAATACTGAGGTCGCGGACAACGGGAACTTGGCCGAAGGAAACGGTAAGATGCTGAACTTCAAGCAGGGGAGGCATGGCGTTATTTTCTTGCTGACGGTGGAAAGGCGTATCCGGCTGCGCACATCGCATCTGACGGCCTTCAGAGAATGGAGCGACTATGCCACAGCTTGAGCGGCGGGGCAAGAACAGGAGCGCATGATTTGACAATGCGGCGGCAGGGGTTTAGCGTGTTGAAACCGCATTTCGTGAAGGGATGTGCGGGTGCAGAAAAGGCTCCGGAGAGCCTGCCGGAGGGCGGAGAAGAGTTTTCGCCGCTGCAGCGCTGCGCCGCATCGTCCCGATGTGGGGAGACTGAACCGCAGCATTTCCTAAGGATGTTTTCATGAGCATACCCCTTCGTTCCCTTCCCGTGGGCCGCAAGGCGCGCATAGCCTCCGTTCTGGCAGATGGAGAACTGGGCCGCCGTATCCGCGACATGGGGCTGGTGACCGGAGCAGAAGTGGAAGTGATAGGCCGCGCCCCTTTGCGTGACCCTGTCGCTCTCCGTCTGCCGGGTTTCACGTTGAGCCTGCGTAATAATGAAGCCGACTTCATTCTGGTGGAGACGGCGGACTGATGTCATACTTCCATCATTCCGAAGAAGGGCAGCCGCACAGTACGCTGCCCACCCTTGCGCTCGCCGGAAATCCGAATTCGGGAAAGACTACGTCGTTCAACGCTCTTACGGGAGCCCGTCAGCATGTGGGTAATTATCCCGGCATCACCGTGGAGCAGAAGGAAGGCATAGCCCACTGCGACGGAGAATCCATACGCATCATCGACCTTCCCGGCGCGTATTCCCTTACCGCCTACACTCAGGAAGAGAGGGTGGCACGGCGCGTCATAGGATCGGAAAAGCCGCTGGCCGTCATGGCGCTGCTCAATGCCGGAGCTCTGGAGCGCAATCTGTATCTTGCCGTGCAGCTTATGGAAATGGGGGTGCCCGTTTCCATAGGGTTGAATATGATGGACGAGGCCCGGGCCATGGGCATGAGCATTGACGTGCCCACGCTTTCCGCCCGTCTGGGCGTGCCTGTGGTGGAAACCGTGGCCCGTACCGGTGAAGGCCTGCAGGAGTACCTGCACGAGACCATGGTCTTCAGCAGAAAGTTTGAAGGTCGGCCGTGGAAACCTCTGCACATTTCCTACGGTCCGGATCTGGATCCTGTGCTTGAGCATCTGACGGAAGCGCTGGATGAGGAAGGCATAGGCTATGCACCTTATCCTACGCGTTGGCTGGCGTTGAAGCTGCTGGAAAACGACGAGGAAATTCTTGCCGAGCTCAGCCATGACAAGCCCGACGTCATGGCTCATGTGAAGGAGCATCTCGACGAGGTGGAAGCCCACCTGAAAGCTACCCTCGGCACCAGCGCCGAAGCCATCATCGCCGATTACCGCTACGGCTATATCAGCTCGCTTCTGCGCGGGGTGCTTACGAGGCGTGACGACATCGCCCAGCGCATGGACCTTTCCGACAGAGCGGATCATATTCTCACCCATCAGTTTCTCGGTCCGCTCATCATGCTCGGTATCATGTATCTCATGTACCGTATCACCTTCACGCTGGGAGAGATTCCCATGCAGTGGGTGGAAGCTCTCTTCGGCTGGCTGCGGGACACGGTGGACGGCTGCATGGCCGATGGCGTGCTCAAATCCATGCTTACCTCGGGCATCATCGACGGCGTGGGCGGCGTCATGTGCTTTGTGCCGCTTATCCTGTTGATATTCATGCAGATAGCCATTCTTGAGGATTCAGGCTACATGGCGCGTATGGCCTACATGCTGGACAGGATTTTCCGTATTTTCGGCCT
>CASFUJ010000206.1 GCA_949297645.1 uncultured Desulfovibrionaceae bacterium | reverse complement strand
CGCTTTCCCCGCCTCTTTTGTGCCGCAGAGTTCCGCATCCCGCTCCCGTTCTCCCTGCCTCCTCACGGCTTTTTGCGCCGGGATCCCCGGGCCTCCGCCCTTCTCGCACCTATCCGTCCCGTTCTCACTCTCTCCGCTCTTCCCCCGCCCCGGTTCCGCTTCCTTCTGAGTGCGCCTCACCCAAAAAACGCCGCGCCGATACACGACGCCTTTCCGGGCCTTTCTCCGGCCGATTACACGCTTCTTCAGCGTGTTCCCGGGCTTCTCCCGCTCCCGTTCTCCCTGCCTCGCCACGGCTTTTTGCGCCGGGCGTCCGGAGGCTGCCTTCCTGCCGGAAAAGGCGACATCTTCACGAAATGCCCGCCGACAAAACGTCATTCTTCCGCAACTCTTCGAATTTCCTTTCTGAATAACGGCAGGGTACTTGATGTTTCCCTGCAACGGGGTACACTTGTTCCGTCAGAAAGAGCGTATGACAGACACTGCTGCGGAGTGTGTCAGAACCTGCCCTTCGTCTTTTCCCCTCTCCGCCGTGTGTTGCAGGGCGCATCGTATCGCTCCCCCTTCTCCGGACGTTGCAGCATGCCGCCTTTTCCCCGCTCAGACGCCAGCAAAGGAGACCTCTCGTGGGACATCACCTCATGCTTGAAAAGCAGTCCGCCTACGGACGCATGATCGACAGACTCAACCGCTTTCCCCAGGGTGCGCCGGAATCGGCGACGCTCTACTCCATCCTGAAAATGCTCTTCACGGAAAAGGAAGCCGACCTTGTGGCCCAGATGCCCATACGACCCTTCACCGTGGCCGACGCCGCAGAGCGCTGGAAGATTTCCGAGACCGAGGCGCACAAGATTCTGGACAACCTGGCCTCCCGCGCCATGCTGGTGGACATGGAGGTGAAGGGCGAGCAGATGTACTGCCTGCCCCCGCCCATGGCCGGTTTCTTCGAGTTCTCCATGATGCGCGTGAGAAAGGACGTGGACCAGAAGACCCTCGCCGAACTCTTCCATCAGTACATCAACGTGGAAGAGGACTTCATGCGCGAACTCTTCGTCACCGGCGAGACGGGCCTCGGCCGCGTGTTCGTGCAGGAACCCGCGGTGAAGGAGCCCTACGCCATGGAGATTCTGGACTGGGAGCGCGCCACCAACGTCATTGAGACCGCGTCCCAGTGCGGCATAAGCATGTGCTACTGCCGCCACAAGAAACAGCATCTCGGCACGGCATGCGACGCGCCCATGGACATCTGCATGACCTTCAATACCGCGGCCCATTCGCTCATCAAGCACGGCCACGCGCGGGAGGTGAGCAAAAGCGAGTGCCTCGAGCTTCTGCATCAGGCATGGGAGCACAACCTCGTGCAGTTCGGCGAGAACGTGCGAGGGGGCGTGAACTTCATCTGCAACTGCTGCGGCTGCTGCTGCGAGGCCCTCGGTGCGGTGAAGCGCTTCCAGATGACGCAGACCATCCATTCCAACTTCATCATGCACATGGACGACTCGGCCTGCGTGAAGTGCGGCCGCTGCGTGGAGCTGTGCCCGGTGAACGCCCTTACCGTGGTTCGCGGGGAGGACGGCACGCGCCGCATCGACTTCAACGCGGAACTGTGCCTCGGCTGCGGCGTATGCACCCGCGGCTGCGCCAGGGGCGCGGCCACGCTGGTTCCCCGGCCGGAGCGCACCATCACGCCCCTCAACACCACGCACCGCGCCGTGGTCATGGCCACGGAACGCGGCAACCTTCAGGATCTCATCTTCGACAACCGCATGCTCTTCAGCCACCGTCTGCTGGCGGGCGTCCTCGGCTCCATCCTGAAAATGCCCGCGGTGAAGCGCTCTCTTGCGCAGAAGCAGCTCAAGTCCCGCTTCATCGAAAAAATCTGCGAAAAAATCTGATGTCCGTACCGCCCCGGAAAGCCCGTCTTTCCGGGACGCTTCCCAAACGTTCCGACATCATCTCAGGGGCGCCGTTTCTTTATCCGCCTATCGGAACATCATGCCCGGCTCTCCGCGCAACGGCGTCTTCTTTCCTGCATGGGCCCTTCCTTTCCGATGCGGTTTTCCGTATCCCATCCGGAACATACACGTCTTCCCCGCCTTACAAGTCCCTACCTTCCGGAACGGAAGCGACATGTTTTTTTTTCAAAGATACGGAAGAGTTCCCCCCCCCAAAAAAAAGCCGTTCCCCCGCTTTTTGTCCCCTCTTTCCGTGAACCATGCGATATTCCTTCGTCCGCAACTTCTCCACCGCCCCTGTCCACGGAAACGCTCTCCGGTTCATGTCGGACAAATCGGTTGTCAGCCATACTGAATAATGCTAGTTTTACCAAGCTCACAGGGTGACGTTCTGGCACGTTCAGAAAAAGCATCGCTTCTGCGCCGGAGTTTTTGACTGTGGACAGGATAACCAAGCCTTCCGTTCTGCGTCTTTCCCGCTTTTGACGGGCGTTCTTCTAAACTGAAGACAAGCACAGAAAAAAGCCGTTTTTTCAACACGTCAGGCGGCTATAACCGAAAATACCATCACAGGAGAAGGTCAACGTGAAAAAGATCCTCCTCATGCTGTGCCTCATCGTACTCAGCGGATGTGCCGCTCTTGACGATTTGCAGGAAGGTCTGACCTCTCTGGAAGGAGTTTCCCGGGAAGAACTTTTCTCCGCTCTCGGCTATCCTGACGGACAGATGCAGATTGACGAACATACCATCGTCTATGTCTGGGGTAAGGAGTTCCATACCTCCTACGGTATTCCGACGACACAGCACATGACAGGTTACATGGGAACGACCCCCTTCTCCATGCAGACAACCGACATGCAGTTCATCCCCGTCAATTACATGTGCAGCATCAAGTATATTGTCAAAGACGGCATTGCGTCACAGTGGGAATATTCAGGGAATACCGGAGGATGCAAGTCCTATATTGAAAGACTGAAAAGTCGCGACAATACTGATGCGGTCAGCAACAAGAAGAACGTATCCATACTCCGAAAGGAAAACAGCCTCGGCACGCAGGCCTATCCTGAATGTCTGAAAGAGCAGGCCGAAAGACAAAGCGCAGCCATCAAGGACTTTAATGCGCTGTCCGACAGCATTGAGCGGATATGCTCGGAGCAAACAGGATACAAAACCCATAATCTGGCCAAATTTTACGCCAGGCAGGCTCTTGAAAACAAATAACCCATGACACACAGGCCGTCCTGCGCGCGTCGGGCTTTTGCGTGAGAAGCGACGCCTCACAGAATAAAACGGCGCCATATACATGGAGTCCCGCCTGATTCCATGCTCTCAACATCTGCTGCATGCATAAAAAAAGAACGGACAATCATGTCCGTTCTTTTCTTTTCAGGTGGTGGACCCGGCAGGCTTCGAACCTACGACAATCCGGTTATGAGCCGGGGGCTCTACCAACTGAGCTACGGGTCCAACAGCGGGAACATATCCGGTTTGCCCTGCCTTGGCAAGAAAAAAGGCGCGCTACGAAAAAAAAACAGCCCCCCGCACGTCACCCGTCCGCCGGAGGCCGGGGCGAAGAGCCTTCACTTCTCGAAAAAACGTTGAGTATGTCCGGCGTGTTGCCTGCAAAACGCCGACGCGCTCCAACAAAACGGTCAGGACGGCGCCGGCGCGTCTCCCAAACGTCGTGATCGCGCCTGCGGGAATCTCGAACATACCCCGCCCCTGACCCGTCCGAATTCTACCCGGTCCCTCCGGTTCCCCGCCATCAGGGCCGCCCGCCGAAGCATACGCTGCGCCCGCTTACGACACGGAGCGCTCTTCCTTCGTGCGAACCTGACGCTGTCTGCCCATGCCTCACCTGACGCCGGGTACCCATTCGGAACAGAGGCAAAACGGAGTTTTTCCTTCACGGACTTTCCCCCGCAGAA
>CASFUJ010000205.1 GCA_949297645.1 uncultured Desulfovibrionaceae bacterium | reverse complement strand
CCCAGAACACGGCGGAAAATCGCAGAGGCGCATAATCCATCAGCACATAGATGAGCACGGCGGCCGCCCATACCCCGGCCAGAAGGACGGGGGCGGAGTAGCCGAGGAGGTCGATGTGGAGACAGAAGGAGCCGCCTGATACGAGCACGGAGGCGAGTACGGAGAGAAACATGCTTTTTCGACGCACGCGCCAGAGCAGCATGCCGCCCGCCATATAGACGAGTCCGGCCAGGAGCAGGGCATGTCCCCGGATGGAGAATTCGCTGAAGAAAAAGAGGGTGAGAAGAAAGAGGGAAAGAACCGACAGAAAGCCGCCTGCCAGCGACGGTATCCGCGTAAGCACCCTGTGGAGGCGGGGATGCGCCTTCTGACTCAGAGCCTTCGGCAGCAGCATGGAGAGCAGAAGGGTGAAGCCGAGGTTGACGGCGGTGAAAACGGCCGCCGTTTCGTAGGGAGGAGTGTGCTCCAGAGTGCGGAAGAGAAGCATGTTCAGCAGTACGAGAACGCTCAGGCTTGCACCGCAGAGCGACAGCGTGTGACGGCGGTACAGGGAGAGAAGGAGCACCGTTGCCGGAGCAAGCGATGCGACCGCCGTTTCCGGGAGGGAGGGCACATACTGGTAGAACCGGAAGAGAATTCTCAGACTGCATACGGCTGTGGAGGCAGCCAAAAGAACCGCGAGGGGCAGGGCGAGCCAGGCGTTCAGGCAGTACGGCCGGGGAGAGCGGGGCGGCAGGAGCGCGATGAGACAGCCCGCGCCGGAAACGAGCAGAGAGGGGAGAAGGTGCGTGGTCCATGCACCGTCCTGCAGCGTCAGGACCGGACCGGAGCAGGCAAAGATGCACAGCAGAAGGATGAGCAGGTTCCACAGAACGGCGGTGGGGCGCAGCAGAAAGATGGGGGTGATGCTCACGGCCCAGGCAAGGCAGAATTCCCGCGCCGTGGCGCCGCTTTGAAAAATCTGTCCGAAGGAGGTCCAGAACAGCCCGGTGAACAGGGCGGCCGTCGCGAGGGCAAGAGCGGCGGCGTTTTTTTCTGCCGCGCTTCGGCAAGAGGGACGGCAAGGAGACTCAGCACCATGCAGGCACCGGGCAGGATGAGTCTGACGGCCTGCGGCAGAGCCTGCCAGTTCCAGGCGAAAAAGCAGACGGCGGCGGTCAGCACAAGGGCGGCGCCCGTCATCTGTATAAACAGTTCGGGGCGTTCCGGCATGTCGGAGAAGGGAGGAAAAGCTTTCATGCACGCATCCTGAGACAAGGGTTCGGATATGGAAATTGAAGCATGGTCGCCTTTTTCGTTCAAGTAAAAATGTGTTTTCGAAGAGGGAGCAGTCGTTCAGGCCGGAAGTGGCGGACCTCGCACCGGGGAAAGCCGGACGATGTTCGCCGCGGTGTGTTCAGGGCCTGTCCCCTGCGCCGGAAACGGAGCGTTTTTCTGTTTTCTTCCCTGCGCGCAGGGAAGGGCTGACCCCGCCCGCTGCGGACGGGCAGGGGCTCCGCAGAAGAGAGCCCCGACGGCAACAGGGGAGTTTGTTAGCTTTTTCCTTCCATGGGCGCTCTATCATGGCGACGTTCTCCGGTTTCGACTACCGTGCAGGGAAAAGGAGAGCGGCATGCAGGCACGGGAACTGATGGAAAGACTCGCCCGGGAGGCGGATATCCGCATCAACGGCGACAGGCCGTGGGATATTCAGGTACACAACGACAATCTGTACGCACGCGTGCTCCGGCAGGGTACGCTGGGGCTCGGCGAGGCCTATATGGACGGCTGGTGGGACTGCGAGGCCATGGACGTCATGTTCTGCCGGGCCCTCAGGGCAAGGCTGGAGCGGACGTTTTCCCGCAATCTGCCGTTCTGGCTTACCGAAGCGGCGCACGCGCTGTTCAATCTGCAGAGCCGTGCCCGTGCCTTCATGGTGGCGCGCGCCCATTACGATACCGACCCCGCGCTGTTCCGGGCCATGCTCGGGCCGACCATGCAGTACAGTTGCGGCCGGTGGGAGGGGGTGAAACAGAGCGGAGCTGCCGGACTGAACGAGGCTCAGAGAGCCAAGATGGAGATGATCTGCCGCAAGCTCTCGCTCGAACGCGGCATGACGGTGCTCGACATAGGTTGCGGCTGGGGCACGTTGGCTCTGCACATGGCCGAGGAGCATCACGTTCATGTGACGGGCATCACCGTCTCACGGGAGCAGCTGGCCTTCGCGCAGGACATGGCCGCCTCTTCCGGCGTTGACGTGGACTACCGGCTCATGGATTACCGGAGCCTTCAGGGCTCCTGGGACAGGGTGGTTTCGGTGGGCATGTTCGAGCATGTGGGCCGGAGCAACTACCGCACGTTCATGGACGTCGTGCGCAACGCGCTGAATCCCGGAGGGCTGTTTCTGCTGCACAGCATAGGCAGCAACGGCGCGCTGGGCGTAGGAGCAGGTGCGGACCCGTGGCTGACGCACTACATTTTTCCCAACGGCATCCTTCCCTCCCCCTCCACGCTGGTGGATGCGCTGGAGCGAAATTTCATTCTGGAGGACTGGCAGAACTTCGGCGTGGACTACGACAGAACGCTCATGGCCTGGTATGAAAACTTTGAGCGCGGCTTCCACGAAGGGGCCTTTTCCTGCACGGAGAGGGTGCGGCGCATGTATCACTACTACCTTCTTTCCTGTGCGGGAGCCTTCCGCGCGCGGAGTATACAGCTCTGGCATCTGGTGCTGAGCCCCGAGGGCATGCCCGGCGGTTACTGTCGCAGCCGTCAGGGGTAGGGCGTTGCGGCTTCCGAAACGGCAGGAGGCCGCAGGCCTTTGAAAAAAACATCCCGGGGGAGAACCTCCGGGATGTCTGTCGTTTCTTCATGCCGGCATCGAAGAGAAAAGGCTCAGGCCTTCAGCCACTTCAGCCAGAGTCTGCGCTCGCGTGGACCGTCGCCTTCAAAGAGCCAGACCGCCTGCCAGGTGCCGAGCAGCATCCTTCCCTGCTCCACGATGATATGCACGGAGGAACCGAAAAGGCTGGCCTTGATGTGCGCGTCGGCGTTGCCCTCGGCATGTCGGAAGTCGCCGTTCTGCGGTATGCGCGCATGAAAAAAGCGCGTCATGTCATGGGCCACGTCGGGGTCGAAGCCTTCATTGACGGTGAGGCCGCAGGTGGTATGGGGGCAGAACACCACAAGAACGCCGTCCTGCCAGTCTTGTCCGGCAAGGGCGTTCTGAAGCTGCCGCGTGATGTCGAGCATTTCTTCCCGGGCATGGGTGGAGAGAACAAGCGTTTCCATGTCAGGCCTTTTTCCTGCATTCGGCGCAGATACCGTAGAGCACCATGTGATGCGAGGTGGGAATGAAGTCATGGACGCGGCACACCTTTTCCTGAAGATGTTCGATGGCGTCGTTGACGAACTCTATTTTCTTTCCGCATTTTTCGCAGACGAGGTGGTCGTGATGCTGCATGCTCAGCGGTTCATAGCGCACCATGCCTTCCTCGAAATTCACGGCTGAGGCGAGGCCTGCCTCGCACAGCAGCTTGAGCGTGCGATAAACCGTGACCTGACCGATGGAGCTGTCTTTCGCGCGGACGAGCAGAAAAAGCTCTTCCATGGAGACATGGTCGTCGGCCTGGAGAAAGGCTTCCAGTATTTTCAGGCGTTGCGGCGTGACACGAAGGCCTTTCTGCTTGAGATAGTCAGAAAATTTGCGTTCCACTTCTGCCAGATTCATTTCCATGGGAAGTCCTTTTTTTACGGCCGTATCTTCCGCGCCCCGGGCAGTGTCGGTGGTAAGCGTCCCGATACAGATCAGCACATTGATTCCGGCATTGGCCGCGTGTACGCCTGTCTCATAGTGCATTTTTGCGGAAGTTTCCCCCAGTTCAAACATATCTCCAAGGATCGCCGCTGTCCTTGT
>CASFUJ010000204.1 GCA_949297645.1 uncultured Desulfovibrionaceae bacterium | reverse complement strand
CTGCTGGCGTGGCTTTTGAACAAGGCGAGCAGGGGCACGTACGCGTTCCGCGTCATCTATTATCTGCCCGTGCTCATCCCCGGTGTGGTCGTCGGGCTGCTGTGGCAGGATATCCTCAATGTGCAATACGGCATCTTCAATGCGTTTTTGGGGCTGTTCGAGACCTCGTTCGACTTTTTGACGGCGGACCATATCATGGGGACCTTTATCGCCATTCAATTTTTCAATGTGGGTGGCGGTATGATCATTTGGATCGCCTCTTTCAAGTCCATTCCGCAGAGCATGTACGAGGCTGCCCGCCTTGACGGTGCAAACGGTTTTCAATGCCTTACCCACATCACGATCCCCATGTCCACGCCGTACATCTTTTATAACCTCGTCATGGGCATCATCACGGCCCGTACCGACGATTTATACCGGCGCATGCGCGGCTTCTGCGTCCAGATGGGGGAAATAGCCTCCCCCGACGACTGCTACATGGCCCTGCGCGGTCTGCGCACCATGCAGGTGCGCATGGAACGGCAGTTCTCGCAGGCGCTGGAGATAGCCCGCTGGCTGGAGAAACAGCCGGATGTGGTGAAAGTGCTCTATCCTCCGCTGGAAAGCGACCCCGGCCATGCGCTGTGGGCGCGGGACTTCACGGGAGGCGGCTCGCTTTTCTCCATCGTTCTGCCGAAAACAGATAAAAAGGCCGTGGCGGCCATGCTCAACGGCTACCGCCTGTTCAGCATAGGCGCAAGCTGGGGAGGTTACGACAGTCTTGTTTCTCCGGCTGCACCGCGCTGAACCGCATTGCCCCGGTGTGGAACGACGACAACTGCACCCTCGTGCGCTACGCCATCGGTCTGGAAGACGTCGAGGAACTGAAGGCCGATCTGGAAGAGGGCTTCCGCCGTCTTCGCGCCGCCCTGTCCTGATACGCGTTCCGCGCAGTGCGCGGCAGCGCATGCTGCGGCATGGCATGCTCCTATCCGACGCCCGTCGCGGTACGTTCCGCCCGTGCGCCCGGCCTGTGTGACGGCAATTCCGGTCAGCGGACCAGATTCCCGTGCACGGAAAGCCGAAGAGGCGCGCTTGTGCGCACGCCGCAGCACCTTGATAACCCCCTGAGCTTGTACGCTTCCTTTCGCATGCGCACAAAAACGGGGAAATGTGCCATCCTTCCATTGACAAAGGCAAGAACCGTTCCTATTTTTACCGCAAACCATTCCTACTGGAGTTATCCATGATTTATCTTTCCGATGCTGCCCGGCAGGAGCTTGACGCTTTCTTTGCCGACAAGCCCAAGGCCGGCATCCGCGTCTATCTGGCCCCCGGCGGCTGAAGCGGCCCCCGTCTCGCCCTGGCTCTGGACGAGCCTAACGACAATGACAAGGCCTTTGAAGTCAACGGTTTCACGTTCTGTCTGGAAAAAACGCTGCTGGAACGCATCGGCGGCGTAAGAATCGACGTAAGCTACATGGGTTTCATCGTCGAGCCCGAACTCCCGCTTCAGGGCGGGAGCAGCTGCGGCACCTGCGGCAGTTCCTGCGGCAGCCACTGATAACCGACAGCCTTCAAGGTTTTCCGGGGAGCTCCGGCTCCCCATACAGACCTTCTTACCAATGGAGCAACCCCTGTGTTTACTCTCACCGAAAGCGCCCGCACCGAACTTGACGCCTTTTTCGCCGACAAGGAAAAATCCGCCATCCGCCTCTATCTTGCCCCCGGCGGCTGCAGCGGCCCCCGTATCGGCCTTGCCCTCGACGAACCCAACGAACTGGACTTCGTCACCGAGCAGGACGGTTACACCTTCTGCGCGACCAAGGACCTGTGGGCTACCATAGGCGGAGCCACGGTTGACGCCAGCCCCATGGGCTTCATCGTCACCCCCGAACAGCCTCTGCCCAACATGGGCGGAGGATGCGGCTGCTCCAGCTGCGGCACCGGCACCTGCGGCGGCTGCGGTCACTGATACCCTTTATCCGGGCTTTCCGGAATCGTAACATTCCGGAAAGCCCCGCGCCTTTGCCGTTCCACGTTCCCCTTTGGAAGACAGCGCGCTCCTACAGGCCGCCGTGCTTTGCAGCATGGCGGCTTTCCTTTGTTTCGGCATACAGGAAAAGCCATGTACGATTTCTGGAAAATGACTCCGGGAGGCAATCCCACCATCCTGCTGAAAGCCGGGGACTTCCCTCAGCATCTGCGTGCCCCGGTCGCCAACGCCGTCATGAACTCCCAGCACCTGTGTGCGGAACAGGTGGGGTATGTGCGCCTTGAGGGCAAGCCCCGTCTGGACATGATGGGCGGGGAATTCTGCCTCAACGCCACACGCTCCTTTGCCGTGCTTCTCGCCGAAAAGGGCCTTCTTTCCCCGGAAGGGACCGGACTGGTCGGTAAAGTGGAGGTTTCCGGCGTACCGGAAGACGTGGCCGTGCGTGTTATTGCCCGCGACGGTGCCCTTCCCTTTGCCGAAGCCTGTCTGCATTTTTCCGCCCTCCCACAGCCGGAAACTTTTTCCCGGGGACTCAGGCTTGTCCGCGTTCCCGGTATCGCCCATATTCTTCAGCAGGGCCCTCTCCCCCCGGAAAACGCGCTTGCGTCCTTCTGCGAGGCACAGCGGAATCTCTGCCACGTTGCCGGAGAGGAAGCCGTGGGCCATCTGTGGCTCTCGAACGTCGCTACGCGCGTTCCGGGCACGGCCGGGGCGGAACTTCACCCGGTGGTATGGGTGCGCGATACGGCCTCGCTCTGCCGGGAGAGTGCCTGCGGCTCCGGCACCCTCGCCTGCGCGCTGGCCCTCCATGCCGAAAACGGCCTGACACGCTGCGCCATCCGCCAGCCCAGCGGCTGCACCCTTTCCGTGCGTATGGAAAAAACGCCTGAGGGCTGGGATGTCTGGGTGGGCGGACCGGTCCGCATGACGGCCTGCGGAAAAACAGACCTGACCGGCATTGTTGAGGGCGTTCATACTTTGTAACAGAGCGGAATGCGGTTTTCCCTTGCCAAGCCTCACAGGATGATTAGAGTTAAACACATCCTGTTCACGACTTCATCCTGCGAGGGTCCCTCATGAACTGCCCCAACTGCCACGCCAGCATTCCCGACGACAGCACCTCCTGCCCCAGCTGCGGCCAGCCCATCCTTCACGTCCGCGAGGTCGTGGACGCCGAACTGGTGGACCGTCCCCATCAGGAACGGACCGGCGGCGGCTTCCATCAGCGCGTGGTCTTCATGCAGTCCCACTCCAGTCAGATCCTGCCCTCCTGCCAGATGGGCATCATCACGCTTGCCCTGGCCTTTGCCATGGGGCTGAAATTCGGCCTGCTTGCCTGCATAGGCTTTCTGGTCTTCTCCGGTATCGCAAGGGTCATCACCTTTGCCGTTCAGGTGCAGACGGCCATGATGGGACGTCCCGTCAATCCCCTGCTCATGCAGGTCATCTCCTGGTTCTGCTGCTGGTCGCTGGTGGCCTGGCTGGCCTCGTAGGCCCTCTTTCGCAGAATCTCTTCCGCGCTCCCGCTCTGTTCTGCGTCCTTTCCGGAGCAGAACATGCGCAGGCATCCCATTTCAGGTACCCCGGACATGCAACGCCCTCTTTCCTCTCCGGCTCAGGCCGAATACCTTTTTCTGGACCTTGACGGCACACTGACCGACCCTTCGGAAGGCATCACGCGCGGTGTCATGCACGCGCTGGAATATTTCGGTATCCATGAAGACGATCCCGGCAAACTCTATCCCTTCATAGGGCCGCCGCTCTATGATTCCTTCATGCGCTATTACGGCTTCGACCTTGCCACGGCCTACAAGGCCATCGAATACTTTCAGGAATACTATGCGCGGCAGGGCATGTATGAAAACGTGCCCTATCCCGGTATCAACGCGCTTCTGCATGCCTGGCAGTCGGAAGGACGAAAACTGATTCTCGCCACCTCCAAGCCGGAAGTGTTCGCCGTACGCATACTGGAACGCTTCGGCATGGCCGACGCCTTTACGCTCATTGCCGGAGGCGACGTGGAAGAAAAACGCGTGGAAAAGAAGCTCGTCATCGACTACGCCATAAAGAAACTGAACCGTTACGAGGACTGCCGTTCTCTGATGGTCGGCGACCGCAAGTTCGACGTGCTCGGTGCGGCGGCACACGGTATTCCCACGCTGGGCGTCCTGTACGGCTTCGGCAGCCGGGAGGAGCTCTCCGATGCCGGAGTCTCATGGCTGGCCGCAAGTGTGCAGGAACTCGGTCATCTGATGCGGAGCGATATGCCCCGGCCATGAAAAGCGGGGCCTTTCGTCCTTTGAGGGATAATGAAAAGGCCCCGGCGCTTCCCGAATATGGGAAACGCCGGGGGCGTTTGTTCTTTCAGACGCGCAAACCGTGCGGCCGCGTCACTGCGCGACGGAGATGACCTGCGAAAATTCGCCGGAGACGTACGCCTCGACCTCGTTGTACTGGATCTTGTTCCAGCCGTTCTCCGCGCCGAGGTAGAGGAAGCGCTGGCCGGGCTGGGCGCGTCGAGTTCTGCTTTGCCTGGGGCAACCGCCTCGCCATAGCCTCAATGGTCCTCTCGGCTGGGGCCGTGATGATGACCGACGGGCTCCTGCCGCTCGCCATCTCGCTCATCATCGCCCTCTCATTCCAGTCCTATACCGGACGCAGGATCAGGCTGCTGCCCCATCTGGCCCAGAAACAGGCCAGTCAGCCGCTC
>CASFUJ010000203.1 GCA_949297645.1 uncultured Desulfovibrionaceae bacterium | reverse complement strand
CCGGCGGCTACGCCTGCTACTTCATGGGCATGGAGGCCACCTCCGCCATGCAGGGCTCGCTCGTGTTCTTCTTCAAGCCCGTGCTCGCCCCCATCCTCGCCATGATCGTGCTCGGCGAACAGGTACCGTGGAACATGTGGGCGGGCATAGCCCTCATGCTCACCGCCTCCGTCATTTCCATGCTCCCCACCTGGCAGGCCCTCATGGTCGCGCGCCCCTTCCTCGCGCAGATGCTTCTGCACAGACGACACTGATTTCCATCCGTACCGGCGCGGCTGCACCTCCTCCCGCACCGGAAACGCATGCCACGATGGAAAACCCCGACCTTCCTCCCCCTGGGAAGGCCGGGGTACTTTCCGAAACGGCTTCCCTGAACCTGCCGAAACAAAGCAGGTTCCGTCAGATGCCGGCACCTCTTTTAGAGACCGCGGACGCGCCCTCCTGTATCTCGGAATCTCCCGCGCAGAAAAGGACGACCCTGCCCGCCGAAAAGAAACGCTCCCCCTTATCCACAGCGGAAGCCGGAGAGCGCCATGATTCGGGGCTCGACGCCCCGGAGCGTTCCCTGCTCCCGGCAGTCTTCCTCCATGATGTTTTTTAACCGAAAAGCGCACGGCCCCTTGCGGAACCGTGCGCCGTTGCCTTGCCGATAGTATCAGCAGAAATTAGAACTTGTATTCGAAGTGCAGAGCCACGCGCCAGTCGTCGTCATAGCTGCCGCTGCGCTTGTGGGAAGCGCTGGTGTCGAAGTCTTCGATGATGTAGGCCAGTTCAAGAGCGCTGGTGAGGTTCTTGTAAATCTGGTAGGTGGACAGCATGTTGAATTCCACGGCGGAGTCGTCGGTGGTGAGGTAGTCGTAACCGTCGCCGTACACCGCGGCGTCGCCGTTCTTCTTGCTGTTGGTACCGCCGATGTAGGTCACGCTGAAGTCGTGGGACAGGTCGCTTATGAAGGAGACGCCGTTCAACTGGGCGCTCACGCCCCAGGTACCGCCGAAGGCACAGCGGTGGCCGCCGGGCAGACCCCAGGCCGCATCGAAGTAAGTGCTGGTACCGTCGAAATCACCGTAGATAATCGGAATCTGACCGGAATTCACAGGGCGACCGGCCTTGTCGCCGGAAGCGAACCAGGCCATGAGGGCGGGCTCGCCGAAGCTCAGGGCGTAGGAGGCCTTACCCACGGCATACCAGCCTTCCTGATCCATGGAATTCGTGTAGTCGGCGCGGCCGTAGGCGGCGTCAAGAGCGAGAGTGACGGGTTCGAAGGGCTTCCATTCCAGACCGCCGCCGATGATGTAAAGGTCTGCATGGCCGACACCGGTCAGGTTGCCCTGAGAGGTAAGCATCTCGGTGTTGTCGGCGGTCATTTCGCCACCCTTGGAGCCGTACAGCACCCAGGGAGAGAAGCTCAGGTTTTCAAAAGAGGCATTGCCCACGAGACCGAACAAATCGTACTTGGGCGCGCTCACATCCTGAATGTCGTCGTTATGGGCGCCGCGGGAAACACGGGTCCAGAAACCGGTCAGGTCGAACTTCTCGCCAAGGGGCACGGCCACCACCACGCCGTCGGCCACGAGGTCGGCAATCATGGAAGAGGTGCTCGCATAGGCGGGCAGGTCAAAGGCGTGACGGCCCATACGGATCTTGACGTCGGTGTTCGGCACGGTCCAGTCAATGTAGGCCTGACGCATGAACACGTCGCCGTTGCGACCCGTGGTGTCGGTACCCCAGTCGTAGGTGCCGGCCTGAAGCTGGAAGTAGCCGGAGAGAGCATCGGAGGCCACAAAGGTCATGCCCAGACGAAGACGCTGCTGAGCGTAGTCGGTGTTCTGACCGCGGAAACCTTCGGAGCTGGACTGGAACGAGAACTGATATCTGCCGTCCATCTTGACGTCAACAGCAGAGGCCGGAGCCGAGGCGGCAGCCACAAGACCGGCCGCCAGAAGGAGAGTGGTCAATTTTTTCATAACGCTTCTTCCTGAAATTTGGCCGCAGAACGCGGCGCCCATAAACGCCACTCCGCAGGACGGCCTCCGGCCCCCTGACCTTTGCTTCCGCCCGTATTCCTGCACGGAGTGTCCAAACGCAGATGGCACGTTCGCGCAAAATCATACGCTTGTCAAGTAAATTGAAAAAGGTTTTCAAGATTGACAAATTTTTTTATTCTCTTTCTAAAATTTTCTCTTTTACCTGCAACCCGATGTCTTTCGGCAGGCGCCCCTGCTTCAGGTCAGTGTGACGCGCGAAGACCGGCCCATGCACAGACGGGAAATCCTCGATCAAATGCTCTTATCCGGCGCGTTTATGGGTCGCCCCCCCTGCGCGGGCGGAAAATCCCTTCGACACGGCCGTGCACTATGTGCAGGAGGACGGTCCCCCTGCGCGGGCGGGAAATCCCTATGCAGGTTATAAAGGAATCATCCGACTTGGGGAACGCCCCTGCACAGGCGGGAAATCCGTCCGCCATAAGACGCAGGACAGAAAAGCAGCTCCGGCCTCTCTTGCGCCGGGTGCGGGCAGAGCGCACGGATCATCCGTCCTGCCCGCGCAAAGACGAAGCCGTCGCGCCGGGTACTCGCGATGCCTCTCCGCGCGCGGACACGGGCAGCATGACGCACTGGCGAAAAGCTCCCGATAAAAAAACGATGACGGGAAACAGGACGCCCAGCCAGAAAGGTCCCGCCGGAACCATGACGGCGTCAGGCGCACGCGAAGCATGCCGCGCCGGCAGAAAGAACCTCTGCGGAACACGCAGACGGGACACTACCTCCGAAAGAGGGAGAGGCGACGCCTCTCCCCGGCGTGCCCTGCCAGGGGGGAAGGGGCAACGCATGGCTTACGGAGGTTATCGAGGAGGAGGAAAATGTCGGCAGATAGAGGGAGGGAAGAAGCGTTGACTCCGGTCTATCGACATCCGTTATTTCTTATATCAGTTCGTGATTTTTATGTCAAAGTTTTTTTTCACACATGTGCCCAAAGCCGTCGCAAAAACATGTTTCCGACGGCGGCGACAGGTGACGCTCTTCCATACCGCAAGGGAACACCCTCTTTTTTTTTTGTCGAAGTAAGCCTGTTCTCTTCGAACACGGCCGCTTCGATACGGCCAAAACCCAGCGATGCCACAGGAGATACGCCGCTTCCCCGCAACCACGGCAGGCTTCGTCCCGTCCCGTCTTCCGACACGCCGGCTCCCGTACGACGCCGGTCGGCCGTGCGTCGTGTTCTGGGATACGACCGGAAGAAAACTTCCGCGCGCCCTGTCCGTTTTGCACAGCTGTCCTGTGCAGATACAGAAAATTACCGCGGTTACGCGGCCGTTTGTTCCATAATTCGCAATACGCCCATCGCGCATGGAACATCGCGGCTCTTCCGCCGTTTTGCCGGAACGCTGCGCTCCGGACAAGGCGTCCGCCTTTCTCCCTGTCGCCGGACATCGCCTTTTCCGTCCCTCCGCGGCCCATCCGGGAAGCGGTTCTCTCCTTTTGACGTCCCTCCGCAGTCCCTGCCGGACCGCCTCCCGAACCTGAAAAATCGTACGCCCCGGCCGATGACGTACAAAGCGGAGAAAGCCATCCCCCCAAGACGATCAGAAAAACGCGAAACAAAGAGCGCCCGCATCTCGGCAGCACTTTAATATGGATGCATGAAACGGATACGCCCCCCCGCAACCGGGACTTTGATTGCGCCGGTCTTCCGGGGAATCTCCTTCCAAAGAACGGACGCGACGACCTCCCCTCCCCGTAACCTCGTCTGCCTGCAAAAAACGTTGCCCGGAACGCAAAAAGGCGACCTCGCCCTGTCCGTCGCCCCGTTGCCCGGCGAGGAAGCAACAAGAGAGGACGGTCTCGGGCAACGTCCGCCTCACAAGGCTTCCTCCAGCGGAAACGTTCCGGCAGACGGGCTTAAAACTCCGTCCACGGCGTGGCCCGCTCCTCCGGT
>CASFUJ010000202.1 GCA_949297645.1 uncultured Desulfovibrionaceae bacterium | reverse complement strand
CTGGCCACCGACCTGTGAATACCGGCTATGATGTCCCGGGCCTTTGTACCTGCCGCCAGTTGGGAAATGACTTCCGACTCAGCAAAGACCGTGCATGTGGAGCTGATGCGCACCTGAACCGTGGAAAGGGCATCCAATTCCGCGAGCTGTTCCACCTCCACTTCAAGGACGCGGGCCATCACATCGAGGAATCGCCCCGTACCGGCGGCACACTTGTCGTTCATCACGAAATTGAGCATGCGGCCCTCGGGGGAAAGCCTCATGGCCTTGGCATCCTGCCCGCCTATGTCGATGACCGTACGCACACCGGGAAAGAAGTACGACGCCCCCCGGGCATGGCAGCTGAGTTCGCTCAACTCGCTGTCGGCCTCTCGAAGCGTATTGCGCCCGTACCCCGTGGCCACGATATAGCGGATGTCCTTCAGGGAGGCGGAAGCTCGCTGAAGAGCCTCCGCCATGACGCGCCCGGGACCGGACGTTCCGGCTCCCACGCCCACCACGGCCTTTGCCGCGACGGCATCACCGCGAAGGATGACGCATTTCGACGCCGTGGAGCCGATATCCACGCCCATGAACAGCTCGCCGGACATGCCCTCAGTCCTCCGACTTGACGACAACCCTGTCGGCAAAGAGTCCGGCAATCTGTTCATCACTGTAGCCGAGCTCCTTCAGAATGGCAGGGCCGTCTTCGCCGAGCAGCGGACCGCGGCGATAGGGAGGCAGGCCCATTTCCTGCATCTGTATAGGCAGGCGAACCAGCGTACGTTCATGGCCGTTGTCATAACGCATTTTGTAGAAGGTATCCGTAGCCCACGCCTGACGGTCTTCCAGAATTTCTTCCCAGGTCTGGGCCACACCGTAAGGAATCTCGTTCTCCGTGAGTATGGGAATCCATTCTGCAAGGGTCTTCTTTGCAAACTGCTCCACAAGAATGTCGTACACTTCGGGAGAGCGGCCGGCGGCAGCCATGACGGCCAGCTTGCTGTAGCAATCATGTTCCGCCAGGTCGCCGCGGCCTATGGCCGTCATGAAGCGCGGATAGTACGCATCATAAACAGGCATGCATATCTGGATGAAACGGTCGTCCTTGGTCTTATAGGCCAGAATGAAGGGGCTTGTGGTCGTGCGGCGGTCGATGGGATACACCTGACCGTAGTCAGGATACTGAGCGCCCTGCACCATGATACCCTGTGTGAAGATGGCCATGTGCATGAGATTGGTGGAAACCTTTTCCCCTCGTCCGGTCGTACGGGCCTGATAAAGAGCGGCAAGCACACCGGTGCACAGGGCCAGACCGGCCTGATGGTCACCGAGTCCGGGGATAACGTTCATAGGTACGGTGCCCTTCTGATAAAGCGTACCCAGCAGACCGCCGCGGGCAAAGAACGCCGTGAAATCAAAGCCGGGCAGATTGCAGTCGGGGCCGGTTTCACCGTAGCCGGTAAGATTGGCATACACGAGTCTGGGGAAGTCCTGCTTCAGACTGTCATAGTCCAGCCGGGCCCGCTTGAGCGCGTCGGGACGCCAGTTGGTCAGGAAAATATCGGCGTCCTTCAGCAGCTTCATGAGAATCTCACGGCCTTCAGGAGACTTGGTGTTCAGAGCAATACCGCGCTTGTTGGCGTTTTCCAAATCAAAGGTGGTGTTTTCATGCTGGTCGAGCGGGCGTCCTTCCGTGGGGGCGGTATAGCGAAGGTTGTCGCCCGCCGGGGACTCTATCTTGATGACGTCGGCGCCCATGTCGGCGAGCACTCGACCACAGATAGGCACTGCGATGAAGGTCGCAAGTTCCACCACCTTGACGCCGGACAGAGGTCTTTTCTGTTCACTCATGCGAAATCCTCCAATGTGAACAACGTTCTGAAAAACGTGCGGAGAAAGATTCAATGTACCGTTCCAACCCCGCGACGCAGTCTGTTAATGAGGTTCAGCAGCTTTTCACGAACCGCCGACCTTTTTACCTTACCGTTTTCCAGCAGCGGACATTCGCCGCAGAAATATAAGAACTTCGGTATCTTGTACCGTGCAAGACGGGTGGAGAGAAAAGCGCGCAGTTGCTCTTCCGTAAGAAAGGAATCCTCCCTCAGCCATACCATGGCCGCTACTTCCTCTCCGTAGTATTTGTCGGGAACCCCCATGACGCAGGCGTCCTCAACATCGTCGCACTCCCTGATGGCGTTCTCCACTTCCTGCGCGCTCACATTCTCACCGCCGCGGATAATGATATCCTTGAGACGGTCGATGAAGTGATAACACCCCTCCTCGTCCACCAGGCCAAGATCTCCGGTATGAAGCCAGCCGTCGCTGTCCACGGTTTCCGCCGTCAGGTCGGGACGCCCCCAGTACCCCTTCATGACATGATAGCCGCGCGTCTGCAGTTCCCCGCACTCTCCTGTTGCGCAGGGGATTCCCGTACAGGGGTGGCATACCCGCATCTCCACATGGGGCAGAGGTCTGCCTATGCTGTGTCTGCGAATCTCCGGCGTATCGTCGGGCAACGTCATGGTGCAGGCAGGGGAGGACTCCGTCAGGCCGAAACTCACCACGACACCGCGCATGTGCATGTTCGCCATAATCTCATCAATGAGGCTCCCGTCCACAGGAGCCCCGGCGATGATACCGGAGCGCAGTGAGACCATGTCCGCACGGTCAAAACCTTCCTGTGTCAGCAGGCGCTGGAACATGGTAGGTACACCGTGCAGCAGCGTACAACGGTACTGTTTCACCATACGAAGCGTGTCCGCGGCGCGGAAACGACGCAGCGGCGCAAGCGCCGCACCCGTTCCCACACAGAGCAGAATCCCCATGGTCAGACCGAAGCAGTGAAAAAAAGGCACAGGCAGACACAGACGGTCCTCCGGGCCCATCTGCAATATTCTGCCGGCATCCAGCGCGTTGTTGACCACGCTCAGATGACGAAGCATCACGCCCTTGGGTTCGCCTGTGGAGCCGGAAGTGAACATGATGACCGCCACATCCTCAGCCGTGGTCCGCTCCATGGCCCGTTCAAGCTGAGCATGATTGTCCGCAGCGGCTCCAAGAGCCTTCACTTCCGCCAGACTTCGTTCACCGCTTCCTGTCGCATCAAGAAGGATGGAAGGCGCTCCGAGGAGCCGCTCTTCTCTGACGGCCTGCGTCACGGCGTCGTCTTCATCTCCGGCAAACACCAGTGCCGCCGGCTGCACCACGTCCAGAAGAATCTTCAGCTCTCCGGGCAGCAGGCCGGTGTTCAGCGGAACCGCAACAAGACCGATTCTGGCGGCAGCAAGAAAAATCTCCACCCATTCACGACGATTACGCGCCCTGATCGCCAGACGTTCTCCATGGCTGAGCCCGAGTTTCAACAGCCCTTTCGCAAGACTGTCACAGGTACAATCCAGCTCTCTCCAGGAGACAGGTGAGTCGTCATCCGGCAACAACAGGGCCGGAGCATGGGGAAAACGCCGTGCGGTATCGTGAAGAAGCTCACCTATGGTCATGTGCAGAAGTTCCATGTGATTTCCATAACGACGGCATCCGCGACGAAAATACGCCGAAGACCCATAAAAATGTTTTTTAGTTACACAATGTTATGGATAATACAGCAAAAACCAGAAAACATGAATATGTTCATTGAACATGTTCATTAAAAATTTTTCTAATCTGAGAGCTTGCCTGTGTCAAGAGTTTGTGAAAAAAATTAATTATCAGCAGTCGTTTCCGGCCTCTTGCCGTACACGCCGTGATATCATAGGAAAAAGGGCCGCCCACGACATCCAGAGGGATATTTCCGGCATAAAAAAGTGCTTCACGGCAGAAGCCGCTTCCCCAGTTATTTATAACCAGTGCTAATTATTTAAATTATTTGAGGTAGTTCATGCAGGTCAAAAAAAATTCCCGGCGACTCAAAGCTGAGGAAACCAAACGTCGTATTTATGATGCAGCAACTTCCTTGTTGAATGAACGCCCCTATG
>CASFUJ010000201.1 GCA_949297645.1 uncultured Desulfovibrionaceae bacterium | reverse complement strand
CTGGAAAAGCAGGACCTAATCAATACGGACAGGATGTGTTTCTTATTTATGTCAGACCTTCGAATTTTTTGCAAAGTAATGGGAGCATAAATAACGTTCTTGCAAACGACAAACTATACTTTGAAAAATATAATGATGCAGGCGGCAAATTTTAATATTGACAATAACAAGAGTCTCTGAACTCATTTCATGACTCATTTGTTGTGTGGTACTGCATAATTTAAGAAAACGGGATTTAAAAATCCCGTTTTTATATAATCATCTTTCCGTTTTCGTAAATCAGAACACCGTCGGCATATATTTTTCCGCCGTTTTTCATATTCTTTATTAAATCCCAGTGGAGTCCTGATACATTTTTCCCGCCTGTTTCAGGATAAGATGCACCTGCTGCCATGTGGATTGCGCCGCCGATTTTTTCATCAAAGAGAATGTTTCCTGTAATCTCCTGAATTTCATCGTTTGTACCGATTGCAATCTCGCCTATGTATCTGGAACCTTCATCCATATCGAGCATAGCGTTTAAAAATTCTTCTCCTTTTTCAGCAGTTGCTTTTATAATTTTTCCGTTTTCTATTGTGAGGTGGACGCCCTGCGCTTCGTTTCCGCGGTAGATTTGAGGGAAGTCAAAATAGATTTCGCCGTTAATATCATCTTCCACAGGGGAGGTGAAAACTTCTCCGTCAGGGTAGTTGTTTAAGCCCGAGCAACTTATCCATTTTCTGCCTTCAACGCCGAAGGTTATGTCTGTTTTTTCGCCGACTATGTGAAGCTTTTTCACGTTGTTTAAATAGTTTGCCCATTTTGTTTGTTTTTCGTCGAGTTCTTTTAACTTCGCAACCGGATCATCCAAATCCAGATAGCAGGATTTGAAAAGAAATTCCGAATACTCATCAAAAGACATTTTTGCTTCCTGCGCAAGAGCGTGAGTCGGAACATCAGCGATAACCCATTTTGCACTTCCTTCTGCAGAACGTTTCCGGGCCACGACACGAGGAACGATGGGGTATCGGGACCGGCGTGTGCAGGCAACGCTTTTTCTTCACGGCAAACAGGAGGCACGTCTTCTCCTGTGGGAGACGGTTTGAAGCGTTTTATCGTCATGGTGCCGTCGGAAACCGGCCGAAGTACCGTGTCCACGGTGCATTTTTTGCTGGAAGGACAAGACTGAAATCGGTACCATGCCGCTGTCGAAAGGTGCGACGGACCGGAACGCCGTAGGAACGGCGCAGGTGTCCGTTCCCGGGATACCCTGCTTTTGCTTCCGGCAGGAGAACGGGAGGCTGTCTGCCGGTCGCCTGAAGCGGGCGGAGTGACGAAGCTTTGCCGAACACGGGAGACCCTGTCTGCCGGATGCTTTGTGCCCGGGCAGCGGGGACTGCGAGTCCGGATGCCCCGCCGGAGCTGTTTTTTGTTTGTCTGAAGGGGACGGAAGATGATGGAATATACGCGGGAAGGGCTGCTGGAGTTGACGAAGGCGCTGGTGCGCATACGAAGCGTATCGCATACGCCCGGAGAAAATGAGGCGGCGGAGTTCATTCATGCGCGGTTTGCCGAGGAGGCCTATTTTCAGGAGCATCCGGATTTTCTGCGTATGCTTCCCGTGGAAGAAGGTGGGCTTGCGCGGCGTGCGGTTCTGGCCTTTGTGGAGGCGGGGCGCCCTTCATCCCGGACGGTGATTCTGAACGGGCATTTCGATGTGGTGGACACCGACGTGTGCGGGGAGCTGGCGGAGTTGGCCTTTGACGCCGATGCTTATACCGCGCGCATGGGCGGTCGCGACATTCCCGAAGAGGCGCGGGAGGATCTTGCCTCCGGCAACTGGCTCTTCGGCCGCGGCGTCATGGACATGAAGGCGGGACTCGCGCTTTATATGGCCTTCATGGCGCACATGGCCCGCCGCCGTGAAGCGCTCGGCGTAAACCTGCTTTTTCTGGCCGTGCCCGACGAGGAAGGCAGT
Source organism: uncultured Desulfovibrionaceae bacterium (assembly GCA_949297645.1). Lineage (GTDB taxonomy): Bacteria > Desulfobacterota > Desulfovibrionia > Desulfovibrionales > Desulfovibrionaceae > Mailhella. The sequence continues at coordinate 2,009 of CASFUJ010000201.1, read as the reverse complement.
TCCGCCGGCATGCGGGGCTCTCTCTCCGGACTTTGCGCGTTCATGAAGGAGCACGGACTGGAGCCTGTGGCGGCGCTTTCCGGGGAACCGGCCTTCTGGACGTCGAGCACTTCACGGGAAAGCGCGCCGTTCCGAACGCTCTTCACCGGTACGACGGGCAAGCTCATGCCCTTTTTTCTGTGTGTCGGGCGCGAGGCCCATGTCGGCTACTCCTTCGACGGCGTGAACGCCGCGGCGCTGGCCGCCCGAGTGGTATGCCTCATGGACTGCTGCGCCGAACTCATGGACGGCTCGGGTGCCGATACGCTGACGCCCCCTGTCTGCCTGAAACTGAAGGATTTGCGCGACTCGTATTCCGTGACGCTTCCGGAGCGGGCGGCCGCCTATTTCAATGTGCTTTCCGTAAGCCGCAGTCCGCTGGATATGCTGCATATCTGCCGCAACGTGGCGGCGAGGGCGCTTGAGGAAACGCTTGCCTGCATACGCGAGGCGGGCCGCTGTTTTCAGGAGCGCTCGGGACGGGCGGATTCCCCCGTGCCTGCCTGGGAGCCCCGCGTTCATACCGTTTCCGAACTCAGGGAAAGGCTGGTGCGGCAGGAAGGAGAAAAGAGGGCGGAAGAGCGCCTGCGCTCCTTTGTTCTGAATCTGCCCGCGCAGATGGACGAACCGGAAAAATCCCTGGCCGTGGCCGACCATCTGGTATCGCTGGTCAATCTCAAGGGGCCTGCCGTCGTGGTGGGCTTTCTGCCGCCGTATTATCCGCAGAGACTCAATTTGCGCACCACGGAAAACGAGCGCAGACTCCGCAGCATCATGGAAGATGTGTGCGCGGACCTTGAGAAGCAAGTCGGAGGCGTGCGTCTTGTGGAATGCTTCAGCGGGATCATGGATTTGAGCTATATGGGCTTTCAGGGCAGGGCGGAGGAGCTGGAGACGCTGGCGGACAACACGCCCGGATGGGGGAGCGTGTACGAGCTGCCCGTGGCCGACCTGCTGTCGCTTGATGTCCCCATCGCTTCCGTCGGTCCCGCGGGAAAGGACGCGCACAAGGATACGGAACGCCTTGAACTCGACTATTCCTTCCGTGTGGCTCCGCAGGTGCTGGAGCGCGTGATTCGGGAACTTTCGCGGTGACGGCTTATGGGAACGCACGGAAAACGTACCGCCGGAGATTGCCGGTGTTTCGTCTGCGACCGGAAGCCGTTGATGTAAGGTCTCAATTTTCGAAACAGGAAGCCTTCCCTTGAAGTCCGGCAGGTTATCGCTTATACTTTTCGCATTATTTTTTTGCCCCGTAGGGCCCGGAGTGTTCCATGTTTGAATTTGCATTCAACGGCAGGCCGTATATTGCGGTCGATAATACGCAGCCTCTTTTCTTCATCGCCGGGCCGTGCGCCATCGAGAGCCGTGCCCATGCGCTGGAAGTGTCCGCCGCGCTGAAGGAAATCTTCGCGGCTGCGGGCATTCCCTTCATCTACAAGTCCAGCTTCGACAAGGCGAACCGCAGTTCCGGCGCGGGATTCCGCGGCGTGGGCATGGAGGAGGGGCTTTCCATCCTTGCAGAGGTGCGCGAGAGCCGGGACATCCCCGTGCTGACCGACATACATACCGCGGAGCAGGCCGCGCCCGTGGCCGAAGTGGTGGACTACCTTCAGACGCCCGCCTTTCTCTGCCGCCAGACGGACCTCATTCTTGCGGCGGCTTCCACCATGAAGCCGGTGAACATCAAGAAAGGCCAGTTCCTTGCTCCGTGGGAAATGGAGAATGTGCTCAAAAAGGCCCGTTCCACGGGCAACGAGCGCATAACGCTGTGCGAGCGCGGTACCAGCTTCGGGTACGGCAACCTCGTGGTGGACATGCGCGGCCTTGAAATCATGAAGAAGTTTGCAGTACTGCTTCTTGTAGCAGTCGCTATGATGATGCCACTCTTTGCTAGCGGTAGCAAGGAGGGTGGACAGACAGTTCTCACACTTTCAGAAGTTCACGCTGAAGGATATCCAACGACTCTT
>CASFUJ010000200.1 GCA_949297645.1 uncultured Desulfovibrionaceae bacterium | reverse complement strand
AAAGCGGTCGGGACTCTTTGCGCATCCTTGGCCGGAGCTGGCAGGAATTTGCAAGGTTCCGCCCCGGCAGAAAGGGACTTGTGTATATTCCCGAGGACAGAAAGGGCGTGGCCACCTGTCCCGCGCTGGACCTGCTGGACAATTTTCTTCTGACGTGTCGTGACGACTTCCAGAATTTCGGCTTTCTCGACCGCCGTCGCGCTTCCGGGGCCGCGGAGAGCGTCATGAAGGAATATCAGGTGGTGGCCGACGGTCTGCATGCCGCGGCGGGTTCGCTCTCCGGCGGTAATCTTCAGAAGATGGTTCTCGGACGCGAGTTTTTCCGTGAGCCGCGTCTCATCGTGGCGGAAAATCCCACGCAGGGCCTGGACATCGGGGCCATGGAAGAAGTCTGGCGGCGTATTCTGGCGGCGCGTTCCCATGCGGGCGTGCTGCTTGTGACCAGCGACCTTCGGGAAGCCGTGACGCTGGCCGACACCTTTGCCGTCATGTACCGCGGCCGTTTCATTGATGTGTTTCCCCACACCGATATAGCGCGTCTGGAGGCCGTCGGCATGATGATGGCCGGTATCCGTTTCGGGGAACAGAAGCAGGAGAATGAGAGTCGTGGCCGATAAGCGTAAACTTTCCGTTGCCAGAGCCGTGGAGGCGGCGGGTATACTGTTCGAGCTGAATGCCGGAGAGTCCGGCGTGCTTGCCATGGCCGGAAAGGCCGGACTGCCCTGCGCCACGCAGGAGGAAAAAAGTCGTCTCATGCTGGAGTGGCGGGCCTATGTGCATGCTGCCGTGCTGTACGGGCTCATGGTGCAGGCGCCCAACGTGGTGGTGGTGGAGTACCTGCGCGTCACGCAGGACATGCTTCATCGACTGGGCTACGGTCCCGAGGAGGCCGAGGCCTTTGTGGACGGCGCGTTCCGCTCCTATGTGGACCCCATGGTGCGCACGAAGACGCAGGAATGTCCGGCCGTGTTCTTCGAGCGGCTTCTGGGCAAAAAGGTGGAAGAGGTGCCTTCCTCCACGGCGGCCATGGTATCCGGCGTCATGGCCATGGTGATGTCTGCCATTCTGGACAAGCTGGAGCAGTACGAGTTTCTGGTGGACTAGTTCTGACGGCGGAGCGTTGTGTCGGAAGCGTGCTTTCGGGAACGCGACTCGGTCTGACCGTCTGTCATGCAGAAGAGGAACGGCAGTGTTCCCCGGGAGTGCGCTCAGCCGGACCAGTTCAGCGTTCCCGTTCACGAGGGAAGGCTCTTCGGGAAAAGGCGAAGATGCCACGTTTCCGCCGGTGCGTGCCGTCCACGGAAGTCTTTTTGGAGGCGCGGTGCGCAACGTGCAACGCTTTTTCGGAAAGAGCTCCGGGGAAGTGCGGCCGCATCGGCATTTCCGGCAGGAAGAGCGGAGGAAGCACCGGTGGGAGAGAACTTTTCCGGATACGGAGTATCGGGCCGGGCAGTGTTTTCGTGCGCGCCTGAGCTCCTGCCGCAGAGAAGAACATGGTGTTGCCGGAAAGGCACGGTAAAGCATGAGGGCGGAGAGAGCGTTCTATGAGTGATATCAAGCTGTTTCGTTTTATGCCGGACATGGCGGAGGAACTTCCCGGACGGACCGCCCTTGTGGAACCCGTCCTGCATAATCTGATGGAAAGGCATATGGAGTGCTTTCTCGGGGTGCGTTTTCTTGCTCATGAGTACGGCACGGGCAGAGTACATCGAGGGCGTATTGATTCTCTGGGACTCGACGAGAATAACTGTCCTGTTATTCTGGAATACAAACGTCAAAGGAACGATAACGTCATTAATCAGGGCCTGTACTATCTGGACTGGCTGCTGGATCATAAGGCGGAATTCAAACTGCTGGTACTGGAGCGCTACGGGGCGGCTGCGGCCGACGCCATTGAATGGGAGGGAACGCGCGTCCTTTGTATTGCCGGCGATTTCAACAAGTTTGACGAACATGCCGTCGTGCAGATAGGGCGCAATATCGAACTCATCCGATATAAGTATTTCGGTGAGGACCTGCTCATGCTCGAGTGGGTGAATCCTGTTCAGACGGAGGAGACCGGGCGGAATACGGGCGGCCATGCGTCCGGCGGCGTTTCCGGGGAGAGCTCGCTTTCCGCACAGATTGAGGCTCTTTCCGGCGACCAGAGGCAGCTTTACGAGGAGCTCTGCGCTTTTATTCATTCTCTGGGGGACGACATCAATGTCAAAAGCCTGCGGCGCTACCTGGCATTTACACGTATGCGGAACTTTGCCTGCCTGCTGCCCATGCGCGGCTGGTTCAAGCTCTGGCTGCATCTGAACCCCGATACGGTTGCTCTTGAAGAAGGTTTCAGTCGAGATGTCCGGCATGTAGGCCACTGGGGTACTGGGGACCTTGAGCTTTCCCTGCATTCTATGGAAGACCTGCGCAGGGCGAAGGCGCTTATAGAGCGGGCGTATCAGGAGAGCTGAGCGGGGCCGGAGGGGCGTTTTCCGGCAAGTGGAGGCATGACGGCGCCGTGCAGCCGGTCTGGAGAAAACGCGGCATGCCGCGGACACCGGGCAGGCAGAGCCCGCAGACGTATCTGGAGGCTGCACTGCCGGAAAACTCAGAAGGCGCCTTGCTGGGGCGTACGGCAGTCGAAGGCGGCAAGCAGTCGCCGCGCGGCTTCTTCCGGGTCTTCTGCCGAACAGATTTCCGAAACCACGGCAAGACTGTGCGCTCCGGCCTCCGCCACGGCGGCGGCGTTGTCGTTATGTATGCCGCCTATGGCCACCAGCCTGAGCGGTGAGATGGCCCGGGCCGCGCGCAGGCCTTCAAGTCCCCACGGAGTGTGGGTGTCGGTCTTGGTGGGCGTGGCGAAAACGGGACTGAGCCCCACATAGTCGATATCGTACGCTTCCGCCTCTTTCAGCTCTTCCGGGGTTTCCACCGAAAGTCCCACGATGGCTTCCGGGCCCATGAGCAGGCGCGCGTCCGCGGGAGGCAGGTCGCTCTGCCCCACATGCAGGCCGGCAGCGCCCGCGGCGAGGGCGATGTCGGCCCTGTCGTTGATGATGAGCGGTATGCCGAGGGGCTGTATGCGGGAGACCAGAGCGCGGGCCAGTTCCAGAAATTCGCGGGACGAAGCGTGCTTTTCCCGAAGCTGCACGGCTCCTGCTCCGCCGCGTACGGCAGCAAGCACCACGTCTTCCAGCGGCCTGCCGAGGCAGAGCTCACGGTCTGTGACAAGATAGACCCGGTAGTCGGTGTGAAGTCTCCAGTTCATGGCAGCCTCTTTTTCCGTAAATGTGTGAAGGTGATGGGCAATGTCTGCGTTGCGGCGTTATGGCCGAGACGCGCGTCGGCGGCCTGCGTACCGTGCCGGGGAAAGTCTTCCCGGCGGTACTTCGCCTCGTCGTAACGGTACGCAGGTAAGCGGGCCGGGGGGGCATCGGCTTTTGGGGAAGAAAGAGCGCCGCGTATGTCCGCATACGGCGTGTGTCTGCGCGGCGTGCACGGCTGTTGCGTCCGGGAAAGCGTCCTCTCATGCAGCCGTGGGCGTCCGGCGATACCTGCCGGAGACGTCGTCGCGGCAGAGAAGGCGTCTGAAAAAACTATGCTTCCAGCGTGTGCACCCGGGAGGCGGCGTCTTCCGCATCGAGAAGATACAGCGCGTCCAGAAAGGCGGGCAGGAAGCTTCCCGGCCCTTCAGCGGTACGTCCGGCCTTTTCTCCGGCCGAAGCCATGACGGCCATGGCGGCGGCAGCGGCTGTAAGACGGTCTTCGCAGACCGCGGCGTAGGCTCCGGTGACGGCGGAGGCCGAGCAGCCCATGCCCGTGACCAGCGGCATGAGGTGCGATCCGCCTTCCACGGCAAGAGCGCGCCGTCCGTCCGTCACGATGTCCGTCACGCCGCTTACGCTCACCACGCAGCCGAAGCGCGCAGCCAGAGCGCGGGCGGAATCCAGCGCCTCGTCGCTGCTGTTGAGACTGTCCACTCCCTTGG
>CASFUJ010000199.1 GCA_949297645.1 uncultured Desulfovibrionaceae bacterium | reverse complement strand
TGCCTGCGCTGCAACTACTGCATGGACCACGGCCGCCGCGTGGCCATCTCCAAGGATCTGCACCTTCTCGCCTACCCGAGCTACGACCGCCACTGCATGGTCAACCCCCTGCAGTTCCAGAGCGCGCAGAAACTGCGCATTCCTCCTGCGGAACGCTCCAAGAAGGTCGCCGTCGTGGGCGGCGGCGTGGCCGGCATGGAAGCCGCCATCAGCTGTGCCATGAGAGGCCACAGCGTGGTGCTCTATGAAAAGACCGACCGTCTCGGCGGTCAGGCCCTTCTCTCCGACCCCATGTGGTTCAAGAAGGAAATGAAGAAGTTCCACGAATATCTGGAACATCAGGTGAAAAAGCGTCCGGCCATCACCGTGGTGTACAACACCGCCGCCACGCCTGAAATCATCGAGCAGAACGACTTCGACGCCGTCATCGTGGCCGTGGGCGCCGAACAGATCGTGCCCCGCATCCCCGGCGTGGAAAAGGCCAGAATGTCCTTCGACGTGTTCGGCCATGAGGAAATCGTGGGCAAAAAGGTCGTCATCATCGGCGGCGGCGCCATCGGCGTGGAACTCGGCATCCATCTGAACGGCCTCGGCCATGAGTGCACCGTGGTGGAAATGGCTGAGCACATCGCCGCCAAGGCCCAGCTCACCGAACGCACTGCCTATCTGAACGCCCTCAACCAGTACAAGGTCGAAACCATGGTCAACGCCCGCTGCACCGAAATCACCGACAAGGGCGCGCAGGTGGAAACCCCAGAAGGCTCGAAGTTCCTTGAAGCCGACACCGTCATCATCGCCGTGGGCACCAGGTCCCTCGAGGCGGAACGCGACAAGTTCATCGACACCGCCTTCGACGTCATCAACGTCGGCGACTGCGTGTGCGCTTCCAGCATCGTACACGCCGTGCACTCCGGCTTCGACGCCGGTCTCACCCTGTAACGTTTTCGTGACCGCCGTTTTCGTTGCATGCGGCGGGAAAACGTGAAAGAATAATGGACTCCGGGGAGCTCTGCTCCCGGGAGTCCATTTTTTGCAGGGTTGCCCATGGAAGACCTTATTCTTCGCGAAATCGTCGTTCTCTTCATTCTTTCCATCATCGTCGTTCTTGTCTGCCTGCGTTTCCGCCTGCCCTCCATCGTAGGATTTCTTCTCACCGGCGTTCTGTGCGGTCCTTCCGCCCTCGGGCTCATCCCCACGCCCGAGGCCGTGGACACCATGGCCGACGTCGGCGTCGCCTTCCTCATGTTCTCCATAGGCATGGAGCTTTCCGGCAAGGAACTCGTACGCCTGAAAAAGCCCCTTTTCATCGGCGGCTCCCTGCAGGTGCTGCTGACCATGGCCTTCGTGTTCGCCCTCACCTTCTGGTGGTGCGGACCGCGACTCGGCATCGTTTACGGCTGCATGGTCACCCTCTCCTCCACGGCCATCGTGCTGAGCATTCTGCAGCAGAAGGCCCTCGTGGAATCGCCTCAGGGGCAGGTCTGCCTTGCCGTACTCATTTTTCAGGACCTCGCCATCGTACCCATGGTACTCATCTTCCCCCTGCTCTCCGGCGGGTTGGAACTTGACACGAACTCCATGATCTTCGCCGTGGGCAAGGGCGTGCTCGTCATCGGCGGCATTCTTCTCTTCGGCAAATACCTGCTGCACCGTCTCATGTTCAGCGTAGTGAGCACGCGCAGCCGCGAGCTCATGCTCATGACCACCCTCGGCCTGTGCCTCGCCGTAGCGCTCATCACCTCGTGGCTGGGACTTTCTCTGGCGCTCGGCGCCTTCCTTGCCGGACTCATGATGGCCGAGTCGGAGTACAGCCTCAACACGCTCGAGAGCATCATGCCCTTCAAGGAGGTCTTCTCCAGTATCTTCTTCATCTCCGTGGGCATGCTGCTCGACGTGAGATTCTTCCTCTCGCATCTTCCCGTCATCGCCCTGTGCGCGGCGGCCATCATCGCAGCCAAGATTCTCATGGTCGTTCCGGCGGTACGCGCTCTCAGGTACTCCATGCGCACGGCGCTTCTTGCCTCCTTCAGCCTTGCACAGGTGGGCGAATTCTCCTTCGTACTCGCCAAGTCCGCCCTCGGCCTTGAACTCATCAGCAACGACTCCTACCAGATTTTCCTCGCCGCCAGCATACTCACCATGGTTCTTACGCCTCTGCTCATCGGCGTTGCTCCGAAAGTGGCCGGAACCGTGTTGAAAAGAGCCGATGTTCAGCATTCGGAAGCCGCCGCGGACCACGACAGGGACATTCATGACGACGACACCGGCATCATCCGCGACGGACGCCTGCTCAAAGACCATCTCATCATCATCGGTTTCGGCATAGGCGGCAAAATCATGGCCCAGGGCGCAAAAAACTGCGGCATTCCCTACATCATCTCGGAAATGAACCCCGACACGGTGGAGCGTTATCGCGCCACCGAGCCCATCCGGCACGGCGACGCATCCTTCCCTCTCGTGCTCGAACATCTGGGAGCGGCCACGGCAAGGGCGCTTGCCATACTCACCTCCGACCCGGCGGGCAGCCGGGCCATCATCGCCAATGCCCGCGCCATGAACCCCTCCCTGCACATCATCGTGCGTACGCGCTTTCTCGGCAATCTGAACTCCTACAAGGAAGTAGGCGCCAATGAGGTCATCCCCGAAGAATTCGAAACCTCGCTGGAAGTCTTCGCCCGCGTGCTGAATCACTATCTCGTGCCCCGTCAGACCATAGACGACTACGTTTTCGCCATACGGCGCGAAAACTACGGCATGGCGCGCAGGCTCGGCATGGGCGGCTCCATCATGGAAAGCCTGCCCGAACTTCAGCTCGTGGCCTACACCGTGGAAGAAAACGCGCCCCTCGCGGGCAAGACCATAGGACAGGCCGCGCTGCGAAAGGAACACGGCGTGACTGCGGCGGGCGTGCGCCGGGGAGAAACCATCAACAACAATCCCGATGCGCAGACCACGCTGCTGGCCGGAGACATCGTCTATCTGCTCTCCACACAGGAAGCGCTTATAAAGGCGGCATGGCTTTTCCACACCGCCGGAGAAGAGAGAGCCGCCTGATATGGACGACGCACACCGGCCTTCCGGCCTCTCCGCGCTGAACGACGACGAGCGCCGGGAATACTGGGCGACTCTGGCCCTGCGCCATACCCGCGGCCTCGGCGTCCGGGCGGCCTGTCAGCTTCTCAGGCATTTCGGCTCCGCCTACGAAGCCGTGATGAACGTGCCCCTCTGGCCGGAGGCGGGCGTGCCCGCACAGAAGGCGGAAGGGTATCTCAACAACGAGTGGAGGCGCACGGCAAGACCGGAGTGGGAGGCGTCCCGCACCCTTCGAGGCTCCATCATCCTGTGGACGGACAAACGCTATCCCGAACTTCTGAAGGAACTGCCCGACGCTCCGGCGCTGTTCTACGCCAGGGGAGATACCGCTCTGCTTCGAGCGCCCTGCGTAGCCGTGGTCGGCTCCCGCAACGCCTCCTCCGCTGCTCTCGACTTCGCTTCCGCCATAGCGGCGGATCTTTCCGAAGCGGGCGTCACCGTGGTTTCCGGTCTGGCTTTCGGCGTGGACGGCTGCGCCCACCGCGCCGCCCTCTCCGGCCCCGGCCGGACCATTGCCGTCATGGCCGGAGGCGTGGACTTTGCCCAGCCCGCCAGACATGAAGGCCTGTACCGAAGCGTGGCGGAACACGGGCTCATCATCAGCGAAATGCCTCCCGGAACCACACCCGGACCGGGCTCCTTTCCGATTCGAAACCGCATCATAAGCGGCATGTCCCTCGGCGTTCTGGTGGCGGAAGCCGGAAGCGTGCGCAGCGGCAGTCTCATCACGGCACGTCTTGCGACGGAACAGGGAAGAAACGTCTATGTCCCCTCGCCGGACGCTCTGCGCGCCCCGTACCGCGAAGGCACGAAAAAGCTGCTGCTGGACGGCGCCAGAGCCGTGTTTCAGGCCGGAGACATTCTGGCCGACCTCTTTCCTC
>CASFUJ010000198.1 GCA_949297645.1 uncultured Desulfovibrionaceae bacterium | reverse complement strand
GGAGCAGGCTGCGAGTCAAATTGCATGGGGGCTTGAACCGTTGAAAAAGGAACGGGGCGCCGACCTGAGTCGTTCAAGCCGGCGCCCTTAAGGCGCGAGCAGGTAACAAGCCCTTACAGGGCCGGACAAGCCACCCGTTTTACGGGTGGTCCTGACTAAAAACCGGCCCTGTCCGTCTCCTGCCAGAACCGTTTGATAGCCTTCGCCCGAAGCGGCAAGTTCAGAAGAACATCTCGCATCCCGGTAGAAAACACACCGTCCTATCCGCAGCTTTTTTTCCCTGAAGCGAAGCATCCCCCATGCCCCGGACACGGAGCAAACCGGCGAACATTTTGACAAATAATTTATATTTTATTTATAATACAAAGAGTTATTCATAAAATCCGAGTCCCCGGCAACCGGACTTCCCATTTTCCGCCCATGCTCCGGATGACGAAACAAGCCTTTTCAGGTCCGACTTTCCGTGCCCTGCCTTTCTCTTCTCTCCAGCATCAGCGTTTTCCGTGTAGCCGAAGTTACAGACACATGATGTCCCGTAGTCTATAAAGTGAAAAAAGGAACTTTTACTTCAAACGGAGAAAGTTCATGACATGGCTGCTGCCGCTTGCAAGCCTTTCCCCCCGCGTTTCGCCCTCGGAGCTTACCGCCTGGGAAAAAGTCTTTTCCTTGGGTCAGGAAATGACATGGTGTCCGCACACGCAGGTTTTTTCTCTGAAAAACCAAGTGCCCGGCCTGCATTTCATACTGTCCGGAAGATTCCGCTGCTACACCACCACGGCCGACGGTAAGCAGCGCACGGTGTGGATTATGCATGAAAACTCTCTCATGGGTGATGTGGCGCTCTTCAACGACACACGTCCCATCTACATCATGGAGAGTGAAACGCAGGCCTCCACCATCTTCTTCTCCCGCCGGATTCTTCTGGGAAAGATTCTGCCATCCTTCCCGAAGATAAGCCTCAGCATCATGCGCATACTCGCCCTGAAAGTCCGCTGGCAGAGCTCGGACGCTCAGGGTCAGAACTTTCTGCCCTCATGGAAACGAGTGGGCGAATTTCTTTTCAGCTACGCCGGACAGCACGGAAACAACATTGCCATCAACCATGCCGACATTGCGGAATTCCTCGGCATGCACAGGGTCACGGTAAGCAAGGCCATATCGCGGCTGCGCGGCAGAAACCTGCTCTATGTGGATAAAAGAGGCATCCATATCACCGATATGGAACGTTTCATGGCGGAAGTGCTGGAAAAGCAGGAAGCCTCGGTGTCCTGCCGCCTCCTCGCAGGGAGTACGGAAAATCAACTCTAACCTGACGGAGGAATACCATGACTGCATTGAACACGGTACATCATCGCTCCGACGTTCTGGTCATCGGCGGCGGCATTGCCGGCCTCATGGCCGCCATACGTTGCGGTGAACTCGGACTCAGCGTCATTGTCGCCGACAAAAGCAATGTCCGCTACAGCGGCGCCGGGGCCACCGGCAACGACCATTTCCAGTGCTACATTCCCGAATATCACGGAAACGACTTCAACGCATGGATAGAAGAATTCCAGACCGGCCAGCAGGCCACCATCCGTGACATAGAATTCATCCGTACCTGGATGTCCCGGTCCTATGAAATCGTACAGCTCTGGGATTCCTGGGGAATCCCCATGAAGTGGAAAGGAGCCTGGGAATTTGCGGGACACGGCATGCCGGGCGACATGCTCAACCATCTCCACTACTCCGGTAAATTCCAGAAACGCATTCTGGAAACGGAAGCCAGAAAGCGCGACGTGACCATCGTCAACCGCGTGGCCTGCTGCGACCTTCTGCAAAGCGGCGACCGGGTATGCGGCGCCATCGGACTCGACACCAGAGAGGATACCGTTCACATCTTCCACAGTGCGGCCGTCATCATGAGCACGGGTTCGGCCATCCGCATCTATCCCGGCTGCACGCCGGCCAACCTGTTCAACAACCGCCTCTGTCCCAACTGCGTGGGCGACGGACGCGCCATGGCCTACCGCGCCGGTGCAGAACTCGCCAGCCTCGAAATTCCCGTGTTCCGCTGCGGCCCAGCCTACTTCGCACGGGCAGGCAAGGCCACCTGGGGCGGGGTGCTCCGCGACCCTCATGGCAAACCGGTAGGTCCCTTCGTCACCAGGCCCGACAACAGGTACGGTGACCCCGTGGTGGACGTGTATCAGGACCTGTTCATCGACTACCGCAACAATGCCAGGGGCCCTGTCTTCATGGACTGCACCGGCCTCGACCGCGAAGGCGTGGAATACATGACGCACTGGCTGGACAACGAAGGCAACGGCGCCATTCTCGGCTACTTCAGAAAGCACGGTCTGGATATCGGCGCCACGCCGGTGGAATTCCGTTCCTACGACAAGGAACTCTCTCCCCGCGGCGGCATTCTGTACAACGAGGCCGCCCGTACCTCCAGGAAGGGCCTGTATGCCGCGGGCGACGAATTCTTCGGCGGTATTTCCTGTGCGGCCGTTTTCGGCTGGGTGGCAGGTGAATCCGCCGCCGCCGACATCAGGGGCATGGATATTCCGGAAGCCGATGCCGAAACCACCCCGCTGCTCGAAACCCTGCTCACCATCCGCGGCAGGGAGGCAACGTCGGAACACGCCACATGGAAGGAAGCCAACCGCGCCATCCAGCAGACCATGAGCGACTTTGCCGCCATTCCACGCTCCGAAACCACGCTCAAGGCCGGAGCCGAACATCTGGCGCGCATCACCTCCCATGCCCGCGAAACCCTGGCCGCGGGCAGCGCCCACGAGCTCTACCGCTGTGCCGAAGTGCTGAACATGTTCGAGGTGTCCCGCCTCATCATCAGGGCCGCCCGCGAACGCCGTGAAACAAGGGCAAAGCACATACGCAAGGACTATCCCTTCACGAATCCACATCTCAACAAGCTCATCGTTCTGCGCCGCGAAGGCAGCGAAGAGATTGTCGAATGGCGTGCCGTCCGCAAACGCTGAGGCCCTTTCCCTTCCAACGTCGCCAATAAGGAGTACCCCATGCCTCCATTCATTCATGAAAACTCGTGCAAGAAATGTTTCCGCTGTGTCGAAGCCTGCCAGTCCGACGTCTTTTTCGGCAGCGCAAAAGGCGAAGTTCCCCAGGTCTTCTATCCCGACGAATGCTGGCACTGCAACGCCTGCGTCATTGAATGCCCTCACGGGGCCATGGAACTGCGCATTCCGCTCGACATCGAGCCCGTGTATCAGGAAAAGTAGATACATAATCTGCTGAAAATGTTATAATTCCCTATGACCAACGGTATGGGGAAGGGTTGCTGAAACATTCCCTGCCCTCTCGGCGGCCCTTCCCTTCCCCATACCCGTCTCTCCCCGCCCGCTGCCGTTCCGGCTCCCCGACCTTCCTTTTTTTTCTTCATTTTTTCGGCCTGTGCAACTCTTGTTGCATACATCATACTTTTTTTCACATAGTCTCGGATTACAGTGTGCCTTCACGCCGGCCCACGTCCATCCATTTGGGAATTCTGGAGGTTATTATGGCTACCACTGCACAGAAAGGGCTCATCTCCCAGCTGTTCTTCTTTGCGCTCGGCCCCATCGTCTGCTGGCTTCTCAAAGACCTTGAGCCTCTTGCCGGCATGACGCCCACAGGAATGCGCTGCATGGCGGGGTGTGCGTGGATTCTCATCTGGTGGATGAGCGAAGTTCTGCCCATGCCCATCACATCCATGATGAGCATACCGGTGTTTGCCTTTCTCGACGTCATGCCTGCGGGCAAGGTGTTCGCCGCGTTCGGTACCGGACCGTGCATGCTGGTGTTCGGCGCCACGCTCATCATCGGCCTGCTCAAGGAAAGCAACTTCATAGAACGCTATGCCTACTGGAGCCTCAATCTCCCCTTTGTGAAGGGCAGTTCCGCAGGACTGCTGTTCATGTTCGCCATGAGCGCGGGCCTGCTTTCCGCCATTGCCCCAATATTCCTCTGGCCATTCTCTTTTCCTCC
>CASFUJ010000197.1 GCA_949297645.1 uncultured Desulfovibrionaceae bacterium | reverse complement strand
CGTTCTGCGCTTTTTGCAGGGCTTCGGGGGCGCCGGAGGGGCAGTGCTCGCAAGGGCCGTTTGCTGTGACATCTTCCATGGCTCGAAGCTCACGCAGTACATCTCGCTGCTCATGGCCATACACAGCGTAGCCCCCATCCTGGGGCCTGTGGTTGGCGGCTTTCTCGGCGGCTGGGCAGGCTGGCGCAGCGTCTTCTGGGTGCTTGCAGGCATCGGGGTGATTCTGACGCTTTCGACCCTCTTCTTCTTGCCCGAAACCCTGGCGAAGGATAAGCGCGTGCAGGGCGGCATGGGGGCGTCCATCCGCTCCATGTTCCGGCTCTTCGGCAACCGCACCTTCCTTGCCTACATGCTCATACAGGGCTTTGTCATGGCGGGCTTCTTCGGCTACATCTCCGCCTCGCCCTTCGTGCTTCAGAACCTTTACGGTCTTTCGGCACAGCAGTACGCCGTGTGCTTCGGACTCAACGGTTTCGGCATCATGGTCTTTGCCCAGATAACGGGGCGTCTCTGTTCCGCCTACGGCGACAGAAGCGTCCTTCGCGCCGGAGTGCTGCTTTCCCTGGCCGCTTCGCTGGCCGTGGCGGCGGTGAGTGTTCTGCATCTGCCGGCGGCGTTCATGATAGCGTCGCTCTTTCTCTTCGTTTCCTGTATAGGCATCACCACGACGACCAGCTTCTCCCTGGCCATCGCCTCGCAGACGGGCGGCGCGGGCAGCGCTTCCGGCCTGCTCGGCGTCACCTCCTTCGTGTTCGGCGCTGTTTCCTCGCCCCTGGTGGGCCTCGGCGGTTCAAACACCGCCGTGCCCATGGCCGTGGTGGCCGTGACCTCCGCGCTGTGCGTGCTCTTCTTCTTCCGCACGGCGGAAAAGAAGACGCGGCAGAGCTGAAGAACCTTTTCCGCAGGGCCCGGCCCTGCGGCATGACGGCGGGCCTTCGGCTGCGCCATGCGTCCTTGAGCGACGCCGGTTTTCCGGCGTCGCTCTTCGTCCCTCCCCCGTAAGACGGGCGACTGCTTGTTGCCTGTCTCAAGGGCGTCGCCCGGAGCTTCTCCGGTCGGCGCCCCGTCTTATTTCAGCAGTGCGGGCTTCATGCATTTGAGCTGGAGTTTTCCCGGTTTTCTGCAGCACGGGGTCGCCTGTTGCCGTTCTTCCGCCGGCCATGCCCCTTCCGTTTCCATCTGTCTTTCCTGACGGTCACTTTCTTTTGAGCGACGGGGGATACCATAATATCCCGTACCCGGGAATCCACGATTGCCGCATGTCCTTTTCAGGAGAAGAGGAGTCGGAATCAGGCTCTGCCGGGAATGTTCATGACGGCGAGGATTCCGGGGATGGTCATGACCGCCGCGCTGAGCACGGCAGGCAGATAGGTTCCGGTCAGCGAATGCAGGCAGCCGCCGAGGCAGGGGCCGGCGAATCCGGCCAGAATGAAGACGGTGGCCGTCATGCCGACATTGCTTTCCATGTGTTCCGGGCCGAAGTTCTGGGCGATGTAGGCGGAGAACTGGGGAATGGTGCCGCCGAAGGCCAGAGCTGTGGTCATGATACCTGCTAGGAGTCCGAAGAAGCCCGCGACTCCCGGCAGAAAGGCAAGCCCCAGAAGTCCTGTCGTCATGCAGCAGGTGTTGGCAAGCATGGCGAAGCGGAAGCCTTTTCTGTCGAAGAGCATGCCGAAAAGCAGTCTTCCGAAGCCGTTTGTCACGGCATAGACTCCCATGGCCATGCCTGCCTGAATGGGGGAGCATCCCGACTCCACGGCATAGGGAACAATATGGCCTATAATCATGAGCCCGCCGGTCTGCAGCGAGAGGTCCCAGAGCCAGACCAGACGGAAGCGCGAGGTACGGAGCATCTGACCGGTGGTGAGACTTTCGACGCCGCGATGCGCGACCTTCGTGGTTCTGTGTTCGGGCATGACGAGAAAGAAGCTGGCGACGAGGGAAAGCAGAAGTACCAATACACCCAAGAGCTGCATGGTTCGGGAGATTCCCGTGAGGCGGATGAGAGTTGAAGCCGCTCCCGAGCCCAGCAGAAGGGTGCCCAGCGCCAGACAGAAGGCCATGAGGCCGCAGACCAGACCTCTTTTTTCGGGAAACCAGCTGACGCCCGTGACTGTGGGAACCACGTTGGCCATGCCTATCCCGAATCCGGCAGCAACGCCATAGGCAAGAATCAACTGCCACAGTTCCGTCACACAGGAGGAAACGAGCAGTCCTGCAGACAGCATGATGCCGCCCAGCGCGGCCGTGAGCCGTGTGCCGATGCGTCGTATGACGAAGCCTCCGCACATCATGCCGGCGCCGAAGAAGACCAGAGTGATGGTGAAGACCAGCGAGGTCTGTGTACGTGTCAGACCCGTGGCGTTTTCCAGCGGCAGCATGAAGACCGACCATGCATAGAGAAGACCGTTGACCAGTGAGAGCAGTGCCCCTGCACTGAGCACGGAAACACCCGCGGGGGAGAATATTCTGAACATGGAAGACTCCTTGGACGTGGTGAAAAGACTGCCGGTCCGGCGGGGGAGGGTGCGGAGGGCCAGAAAAAGGCTGTACGAAAAGGCGACAGTCCCCGGAAGGCCGGGAGCCTGCTGAGGCATGTGCCGCAGAGAAACGTATATATGTTCCGGTCAGAGGTGCTCCGCCGGGTCATGAATCGGGGAAATGATTGTCCGGAAGAGCGAGCAGGGCGTTCCACCAGCGCAGTTCTTCGCTGGCAAAAAACGGGGGAAGGAGCAGAATTTTCTCTCTACCCAGCTCCACTTCGCCGTTTTTCTGCATCTGCAGCAGCATGCGCCCTATGCTTACCCTGTGCACGCCGAGCAGTTCGGCCAACTGCATCTGCGAGATATGGACGAGGGAGTCGTTCTGTTCCATGCCCGCAAGAGAGGCCAGACACTGGCGGAGCCTTGTGGTCGGCCTGTCGTAGGCTATGCTGACCAGATCGTCGCCCATAAGCTGCATTTTCAGAGCGATGCTGCAGAGAAGACGCTGGGAGAAAAAGGCGTCATACTGGATGAGTCTGCCCGCCGTTACAGCGTCGAAACGCATGAGGAGGCAGTCTGTGAGAACGTCGCAGTCTATCTGAAGCGGTCTGCGGTTGAGAAAATAACTTTCAAAGATGAAATAGCCTCTGCCTACCAGATGAAGCGTCTTTCTTCCGCCGCTGGGAGAGGAACGGAAGGTGCGCAGCAGACCTTCCCTGATGTAGTACAGAGAATGGACGACGATTCCTGGACTTTCCGGCATGGGGGACCCTCTGCCGATACGCATGGGATGGCCTCTGGACAGGGTTTCCGCAGGGAGCAGCGAGGCCTCTGGAATGGGGGGGAGGGCTTGCAGAATGGGGAACACCGCAGTCTCCGGAAAAGGCCGGCGGTCGGTGGGGACCGCCGGGCTGTGCGTCGTCAGACCATGTTTCTCTTGCGCCATTCCGTCTGGATTTCTCCGTCTTTCAGGAATACGTCAAGGAAAAGTTCGGCAAGCATGGGATTGGTGAAAGTGTAGTCCGCACGGAGATGGGGACCGCGGCTTTCACGGCGTTCTCTTGCTGCAACCATGAGTGCTTCGCCCACGTCCATGAGATCCAGGGCTTCAAGCGCACGCTGGAGCGTGTGGGAGCAGGTGGCGCCGAGACCGTGTTCGGACTTTTCCCGCAAGGCGCGCATGTACTTGATGCCTGCGCTGAGCATGGTTTCGGAACGCTTTTCCACGGGACCGGCAGGAGCGTAGTCGCTCATGAGCTGCTGAACGGCCATGTTGGCTTCATCCCAGGCGTAGCCGTCGCTGCCGCGGCTCATGATGTCGTCGCACAGGTCGAGAATGCGTTTCACCGCGGGGTGCGCTTCCAGATGATCCTGTAGGGGCTTGTCCGTATGCCGACCTGCATGTTCGCCGCATATCCAGCCGTAGGTGGCCGCGCCTCCTATATCGGCACGGAAGTTGCCCACCACGTCGCCCGCGGCATACAGGCCGGAGAGACTGGTTTCCCCG
>CASFUJ010000196.1 GCA_949297645.1 uncultured Desulfovibrionaceae bacterium | reverse complement strand
ATCTTGCCTTCCGCAAGGGACTGCGGAATGAGGGTCAGTCCGCAGGAAGGGCAGCGGGGAAGGAAAACGTCGAAGGCGCTGTGCATGTACAGGGCCTGTACCTTTATCTGTTCCAGCGGCGCACCGCATCGGGCGCATATCCAGTCGCCGTCATCCGGCGCGAAGTTCGGCTCGAGACTCATGATGAATACCTCGTTTCTTTGGCGAAAGGGGCTAGGCGTGTACCCGCTCTTCCATGACGACCTTTTCGGCGGGCTGTATGGCCCCGGCCACCACCATGCGGTGGCACCAGGCGTTCACCAGCGTGAAGGAGCCGTCGTCATCGGCGGTGTATTCCACCCAGAAGGTCACGTTGCGGGGCCGCCATGAACCGAGGATGTGGCCGTTTTCCCTGTTGATGAATTTGGCTCCGGTGCCTTCTATGCCGCGGACGGCCTCTTCCGCATCCTGCCGGAGTATGTAGCGGCGCTCCATGGCCTGCTGCACGTCTTCGGGAATGACAAGGCGCACGACCTCTTCGTTCTTCGGAGCGCTCTTCCGGCCGAGAAATTCCTCAAGCGCCGCTTCTCTGAGCGCCACTCTTGCGGCGCGGCGGGCGGAAAGTCCGGGAGAGTGCCGCATAAGCTCCGCTCCCTGTTCCGCCGTCTGGGGAAGAATGTCGAAAAGATGCAGACTTTCCTGTTCCCGGGCAAAGCGGTCGTGACACATGATGCAGGAGGTGAGCACGGGGAGGGAGAATTCCCCGACTCTCTTCCGGGCCATGGCGTCGGCCACGTCGGGCTGGGCGTTCCACACAAGGCCGCCGTAACCGCAGCAGGCGCTTTCTTCGCCGGTACGCTTCGGCTCCTCCACATGCAGGCCCGCTCTGGCGGCAAGGGAACGCACGGCCTTCCGCCATGCTTCGTCGTGACGCGCTCCGCAGGGGTCCTGTACGTTCACGGCTTTCGGCGCGGCGCAGGCAAAAGGTTCCGTCATGACGGCGTCGAGTTTCACCCAGAGGGAGGTGACGACCGCTTCCGGCAGGGACTTCTGAAGCGCGCCCATGCAGGAGGAACAGGCCGCGAGAATTTCCGGTCTGCCGCACTCTTCCCAAACCTTGCGCAGGGCTGAGGCATGTTCCCTGAAAAGTTCTTCTCTTCCCGCCCAGTATGCGGGAATGCCGCAGCATCTGCTGTAGAGGGACACGCCGCCCGGCAGCGTGTTGCGAAGATACCGGTACATGGCGAGCACCTGGCCGCCCCGCGAGGCCGCAAGCTGGCAGCCGGGGAAGAACATGAAGGCTCCGTGCCCGCCTTCGGCGGCAAGAGCGGGGTCTTCCACAAGAAAGGCGCTCTCCGGCCCGGAGGCCTGCGCCATGTCCTCCAGTGCGAACTCATGGGCGGAAACGGGCATGACGTCTCTTTCCACGGCGTCCTGTCTTGCCTGAAGGCAGAGGTCGGCCATGGAGAAATGTTCGGGACAGACGGCTTCGCACTGTCCGCACAGGGCGCAGCCGTTCATGATGACGTTGGCCGTGCGGGTTCCGCGGACGACGGAGGCGTTGTTGTAGAGCTTGCGTGCATAGACGCGGGGAAATTCCTTATATTTCTGAAGGAAGGGACATTCCTTCACGCACTGCATGCAGGAGCAGCGGATGCAGCGGTCGGCTTCGCGCTTCGCCTCGTCTTCCGTATAGTCGTCTCCGGAGGCGGGCAGTATGCGCGCTGAGGGGGCAATGCCTTCAAGCGGCGTATGCAGTCTGTTCTGACGGTTCTCGCCCTCTCTGGCGGCCACGAGGGAAACCCCGGTGAGCATGCGCTGAAGGGTGATGCCCGCCCGGCGGCCTTCGCCGGCCTGCGAGGAGGCGGAGGCGTAGCGTGCGCCCGTAGGGGTGAGCTTCTCCCATCCGCCGCAGCAGATATTTTCCTTCCACTGCAGCGTGGCGGCCTCGATGGCGTCGCCCTGCGGAGCGAAGGAGCAGCGCGAGGCATCGACGAAAACGGCGCCGTATTCTCCGGCGCAGCGTTCAAGAAGGGCCTCGTCGAGCACGGCGGAGACGAACCGCACATGGAATTTTTCCAGTCCGCGAAGTTCTTCTTCCACGACGGCCGCGTCCAGAGCAGGGAAGGCGGCGAGCAGGGCGCCCGCTCTTTCTCCCTCATGATAGACGGTGACGGCAAAACCCTTGTGGGAGATGTCGAAGGCGGCGGTAAGCCCCGCAAGACCCGCGCCGAGCACGGCCATGCTCTGTCCTTTCGGCGGACGGACGAGAGGCCTTGTCTGTACGGGAACGGCCTTCATGCAGAATGTTTCCAGCGCGGAAACGGCAAGGCTTCCGCCGAGGTCGCGCCGCAGGCAGGCGTTTTCACAGGGATGGTCGCATACGGCGCACATGACGCCGGGCAGGGGAAGGTGCCGCTCTATAAGCTTGCGCGCGTCGCGGAGCTTTCCCGCGGCCAGACATTCGAGAAAGGAGCGCACGTCCATGTCCAGAGGACAGGCGGTGCGGCAGCGGGGCGCGGCTTCCTGTGTGCAGCGGGCCTCAATGGCATGCAGTTGGCTTTGTTCCAGCACGGCGGTACCTCAAAAAAAAGAAAAGACTGCCCGAAGGGGAGATTCGGGCAGAAAGGCGGGGCCGGAGAGCGAGCCCTCCGACCCCCGGTATGCGGTTACTTCGCGGCCTTTTCCTTCAGACCGGCCAGCACCTTTTCAGGATAGGCGGGCAGGTGCGTGATACGGACGCCGCAG
The DNA here is from genome assembly GCA_949297645.1 of uncultured Desulfovibrionaceae bacterium. GTDB lineage: Bacteria > Desulfobacterota > Desulfovibrionia > Desulfovibrionales > Desulfovibrionaceae > Mailhella. The sequence continues at coordinate 1,271 of CASFUJ010000196.1, read as the reverse complement.
GCGTTGTAGATGGCGTTGATGATGGCAGGGTGCGGGCCGCAGAGCGGGATTTCGCCCGTGCCGGAAGCGCCGAACGGACCGTCGGGACGCTTGCTTTCCACATAGATGATTTCCATGTTGTCCGGGATGTCCTTGGGGTAGGGGATACCGGCGCCGAGCATGGTGCTGTGCTTCTTGATATCCTCGTAGTCCTCGGAAAGCGCAAGGCCGATGCCCTGAGCCATACCGCCCCAGATCTGGCCGTCGGTGACAAGCTTGTTCACCACGGTACCGATGTCGGCCACCATGGTCATCTTCTCGACCTTGGTCTTGCCGGTGGCCACGTCCACGGCCACTTCAGCCATGAACAGACCGTACATGTAGCAGGCGAAGGGATCGCCCTGGCAGTTTTCGCCGCAGCCCTGCACGGGAGCGGTCCACTTGCCGTCCTGATGCACGTCGCGGCCTTCGGCCTTCATTTCCTCATAGGTGTAGAAGCCGCCTTCGGGCTTGCGCATGGCTTCAATGAGCTGTTCGCAGGCCACGCGGATGGCGTTGCCGGTCATCACCTGAGAGCGGGAACCGCCGGCGGGACCGGAGTTCGGGGTCTTGCTGGTGTCGTTGAGCACGAGATGGATGTCGTCCACCTTGATACCCAGCGGACGCAGGGCTTCGTGAGCGGTGCACTGCGCACCGGAGTCCGCGCCCTGACCGTGGTCTTCCCAGGAGCAGCCGATGGTCACGGTGCCGTCGGGGTTGAGTTCCGCCCAGGCTTCGGAGGAGTCGGGGCCGTCGAGACCGGCGCCGTACACGGCAAGGGCGAGGCCCACGCCGCGCTTCACTTCGTCGGTGGACTCTTCCTTCACGCGCTTCTTGGCGGCTTCATAGAGCGGACGCAGCCTGTCGAACATCTCGGGCAGGCTCATCACTTCGGGCTTCTGACCGGTGGGCGTGGTGTCGCCTTCACGGTAGCAGTTGATGTAGCGCAGATCGAAGGGATCCATGCCCAGCTTTTCCGCCAGTTCGTCCATGAGCACTTCGGAGGGGAATTCCGATTCGGGGCCGCCGTAGCCGCGGAAAGCCGCGCCCCAGGCGTGGTTGGTGGCCACGGTGCGGCCGTTGCCGCGGATGTTCGGAATGCCGTAGCCCGCGCCGATGAACTGAGCGCCGCGCAGGGTGAGCAGGTCGCCGAATTCGGAGTAGGGGCCGTGGTCGCAGGTCCAGTCGGTTTCCATGGCCTTCAGCTTGCCGGTCTTCTTGTCGGCAGCCATGCGCACGGTGGTCCAGAAGGG
>CASFUJ010000195.1 GCA_949297645.1 uncultured Desulfovibrionaceae bacterium | reverse complement strand
CCTGAGCATGCCGCTTTCATCCGGGCAGAAGAATTCCCGGCAGATAAGACGCCCTCCCACGCCGGCATCCCTGCGCAGAAGATAGCTCAGCTCGCGTTCAAAGCACGCCTTTCCCCCCGCTGCTCCGGCCTGCACCATGCGCACTCTGCCTTCTTCTGCCGAAAAGTCTTTTTCCATGCGGCCTTCTCCATGCCTGGAAAAAACAATGAGCCGCGAACATCCGGCAAATTCTTCCACATTGCAGTCGGCAAGGCGCACAAGTCCGGCCTTTTTCGCCGTTTCAAAGAGAACCCAGGCGGAAGAGCCGGTCAGTGCCTTTGCCTCGGCAAAAAATTCCTCCACCGTGCAGCGCTTCTGCGTGACGTCAACGGTTGTTCTGTTCATGCGTCCAACACCTTGTTCAGTTCCTCGTCAAGCTGCGCGAACACGGCAAGCATGGCCTCCGCCTCCGAAACGCACAGGGCTTCCCCATTCCGGTACAGCGTTCCTTCCCATGCAGAAAGAGCCTTTGCCGGATTTTCCTTCCAGTGTCTGAGCAGAACCCTGCCGCAGCCGCGCCCGGCTCCGCCGCCCAAGGGCAGGGCTCCCTCCGCCATGTCGAAAAGCGCGTGAAAAAGAAGCCCGACCTCATACGGAGCGAGACCGTTGAGAGAAACGGCCATGCCCACGCGCATGCCCTCTTTCCATATCGGACCTTCGCTGAAAAGGGCGCCGTCCAGCGCGGCTCCCGAAAAACGGTCAATGGCGACATGGGGAATGCTGAGCGGCCGGGCTTCGCCAAGTTCCACCTCATGGAAGAGCAGCCTTCCTTTCCGTCCGCCCTCTTCCACATGACCAAAAAGTGCGCTCATGATTTTTTCCGCCTCTGCCGCAGCAAGACCGCGGGCCCGGCATATGCGGTACATGGCGTGACGGAAGGCTCCCTTGACGGAACTTCCCGGAAGAACAAAACGCTCCGTCAGGCACTTTCTGCCGTAATCCAGAAAAGGCGTCGAAACAAAAACGATATCGTCGTCGGCTTTCCAGGAAGAGCCCCCGCCCACCATAAACGGGCCGTCTGCCTCAAACGGAATTCTGATGGTACCGCTGAACCCCTCACTCCCCACAAGGCGGGGCGCCGGGGGCAAGGTCACGGGAATTCCTCCGTCGTCTTCGGAAAAAAGTACGCCGGAAGAAAGCGTCAGCCATGCCTGCATGCCCGTAAAGGTCGTCAGGTCGAAATCGCGACATTCCATATCGAGCGCACGGTACCTCCCCATGCCGTTAGTCCCTTTCCCTCCCAGAGATACGGCTCCCTGTGCCGCAAGAACACAAAGCCGGTCAAAGAGCTCCAGCTCCTTTTCCACACCGGTTCTGTCCCATGCATCGAACGCCAGTTCCATGGCAAAACGCGTGCCTGCCGGAACGGTTTCCTCGTCGAACTTTCCGCTGTCCTCCGCCGTTTCGCCCTCACTGCTCAGCCGGACACGGTCCCGCAGAAAAGGCCCCTGAGGAAGAGTCGCTTCTTCTCCGTCAAGCAGCCTGTCCTGCACGGGCCGACCGTCGTAATCCAGAAGGCGCGCATCCGAAACCCAGAGCAGCGACGCTCTTTCCCCGCCGAAAAGACGTTCCGCAACGGAGCTGTCCAGCCGCTGCGCCATGTCGCGCAGGGCTCCGGCTATGGACGTGCCGGGAATGGTCCAGCAGCCGAAGGCATCGCGCACGACGGGCCTGTCCTGCAACCAGTCCTCTTCCCCTCCGCCGCAATGGAGGGGAGAAAGACATTCCATGGTCATACGGAATATACGCATGGTCAGTTCCTCCCGTCACTGTCGGCAAGGCTCGCACGATTCCACGCGGAAAGAATCCGCAAAATGAACAGCCTGTGCGCCTTCTGCGCCGCCGTACTGCTTTCCGTGCCGACGGCCTGATTTCCGGGCAGCCCGGTTCCGGACATAAAGTCCTCGCTTCGTTTCGCAGAAAGAAGTTCCTTCATGATGACATCCAGATACTCGTTACCGCCGGAAAAGGGACTGCGGGCCACGGCTTCCTTCCACTGTTCTCCCGCTCTTCTGCTGTTCTCCAGCATGGCGCAGAAGGCCGACTCCCAGCGCTCGTACGGCAGTTCCGTGACGATGCGGCGGATATTGCCGCGCTGACTTGCGCCGGGACAGGCGTTTTGCGCGGCCGTACGGATAAACGTCTGCCAGCTTTCTTCCAGCAGCATGGCACAGGCCCGTTCCCCGCACCGTCCGTCCAGAGCGCGACGACGCAGATGTTTCCACATCGGAGAATCCTGAGGAGGCCGTATCGTCTTTTCGGGAACCGGGAAGCCCATCTCAGGTATGACCGGAAAAGGCGCGTTCAGAAATTCCGGCTCCAGCTCCACCCTGCCGTACCCTTCGTTCCGGCTTCCTCCGAGCATGAGCGTACGGGGAAGACGTACGTCCTTTCCGAAGGAGCAGAGCATCACGCCGCCCTGTTCCAGTGCCGTACGGGAAGAGCGGGGCTTTTTCCACATGGCGTTGTAGCCCTGTATTTCCACATAGGAGCAGAACGTCTTCGTCAACTCGGGGTATGCGCCGCAAATCTGTTCCAGCTCCTCGCACAGGCTCTCCACCGGCGGAAGCCAGGAAACCGAAGCCACATAGTGAGAGAGAAAAAAGACCGCTATCTGCTGTCCGGCGGAAACGTTCAGCACTTCCTCGCGCCGCGTTTCCCCGGCGACGTCAAGAACGACGACCCTGCCGTATCCAGCGGAACGGGAACGCCCGACATGGAAACTCCGCGTCGCTTCCAGCAGGTCCAGCAGTTCCTGAGCGACCTCCTCATCCCGACAGATGATGCTGCTGGAGAACTCGGTTCCGGCAGCCATGCTGCTGTAGCCGAAGAGCTGACCGTCCAGAGCCGAACGCCTGGAGCCGAGAGCCACATGAATGTTCCATCCTCTCTTCTCCCCGGCAAGCCTCATGCTTTTTCTTCCCATGAAGCGCGCGCCGTACTTGCTGAGCTTGACGACCTCGCCCGGCTCAAGAATTCCTCTGCTCCGCAACAGCGCGGTGAGATTATCTTCATCGGATACGCGCAGCAGATTCACCACGGCATGACCGTCCGCCTCTTCCCCGAACTCAGGCAGGCCCCTGTGGTTCTTCACGCGCATGTAGGAACGGGGAACAGGCACACAGGGCTCTTCACCGCACAGCGGAACGGCCATGCCCCAGGAAACTCCGCCTTCAAGAAAAAGACGACTGAACACGACAGAGGCGTCCGGGTCCTCCCCGCCGTGAACGCGCTTCCACGATTCGGCAAAGGCGCCGAGCAGCATGTTCCCGGGAATATAGCCCAGTGTTTCATGCGCCATGCTTTCTGCAGAACCGGAGGTAATGACGAGCGGCTCCTCCGCTCTGAGCCGTACCGTGAATATCCTCATGCCATCCTCCAGTCCCGAAGTTCAGGTACGGGGACCGCCACGCCGTTTTCCGTCGTCAGTTTCAGCGTACAGCGCCCGAGCCCTCTGGCTCTGTCGGCCCCCATGCTCTTCACGGCCGCGCACACGGCGGCCATGTACGGAAGAAGCCATCCCCTGTTCCCGTCAGGCAGAGCGAAGGACAGCCTGCTTCTGAAGACGACTCCGGGAACGCCGCATTCCAGCGAGCGCAGGGTCCTGCGGACCGCCACGCCGTTCTGCAGCGCGGTACGCGAGCGGCGGGTCATCAGGTACGAAACCGCCCGTCTCCTTTCCTCATGGGAAAGAGAAAGAAAAAAGGCGCGTATGTCTTCAGGCAATCCGGCGGGAGAGACGAACAGACGCCCCGCCTGCCGGCCCGCTTCCCCCTGAGGGTCAGAACCGAAAAGCAGACTTTGCGCCCGGACGTAATCGCCGCCGAGCAGACAGAGACGCCATGCCCCTTCACGCAGAGCTCCCTTGACGGCGCGGCCGGGTATCACGGGAACGCCTTCGGTATCGCGACTGAGCACGGCATCGGAAAGGTGCGTTTCTCCAAGTCCGCTGCCGCAGTGCCAGTCTGAAGAAAAGCAGATA
>CASFUJ010000194.1 GCA_949297645.1 uncultured Desulfovibrionaceae bacterium | reverse complement strand
TAGTGTATCAGTTTATTTGTAATGGCTGCAATACGAACGCTGGAGAAAATCATGCCGGCTTTGTGATGTCTTGTTTTTCTTCTGTGATTCCAGATTATTGAAGGCTGTTGCGTTGTGAGTGAGGGGCTTGGAAGGGCGTCGTGCGTCACTGCTGCGCCGACAGGCTGGAAAGATCGCTGGATCGTCTGTCCTGCGCATGACGGAGAGGGAAAAAGTCCCGTCCCGCAGCTGCATCCGGCATAAAAAAAGCCCGGCATGGAGCATTCCATACCGGGCGTGCCTTGCAGGCGGATGCCGTCAGCCCGTCAGGCCGCGGCGGGGAGGTCCTTGCCGATTAGGCAAAGAACATCTTGGACAGGGTCATGGGATCGATGTACTTGCCGTCCTTGTAGACGCGCATGTTGCCGGAGGCGATCTCGTCGATGAGGATGACCTTGCCGTCGGCGTCATAGCCGTATTCGAACTTGATGTCGTACAGGACCAGGCCCTTTTCCTTCAGGTCGTCGGCCACGATCTGGGTGATCTTCTGGGTCATGTCCTTGATGTCGTCGTACTGCTTGTCGGTCATCACGCCCAGGGCCACGAGGGCGTCCTTGGTGACCAGCGGGTCGCCGAGGGCGTCGTTCTTGAAGGTGGTTTCCACATAGGCGGGCAGGTCGGCGCCGGATTCGATGTAGTCGCCGTAGCGGCGGATGAAGCTGCCTACGGCCTTCATGCGGCAGATGACTTCGAGGCCCTTGCCGAACACCTTCGCGGGAAGCACTTCCATGGTGGTGTTGGCGAGGTCGGCGTTCACATAGTGGGTCTTGATGCCGGCGGCGTTGATTTTTTCAAAGAAATAGATGGACATGCGCAGGTTCACGTCGCCTACGCCTTCGATGGTGAGGCCCACGGAGTTTTCGCCCGGGTCGAACACGCCGTCCTTGCCGGTGCAGTCGTCCTTGAACTTCAGAAGATAGTTGCCGTTGTCCAGAGCATACACGTTCTTGGTCTTGCCGGTGTACACGAGATTCATGAGAAATGCCTCCCTTACGGGTGTTGAAGTGCGGAACGCCGAAGCAGCGCGGCTTCGTGCGCCGTGCCCGGGGAACAGAAAAGGGCAGCCCTGTCCCCTGCGGGAAGGCTGCCCTCTGTCGGCATGGCGCTGCATATGCCGCTCCCTTTGATGTGCGCGGGAACTTTCGCCTTTTTCGGGCGGAAGTCTCCGGTCAGGCCGGGGGCGGGAACAGGAGCCGGCCCTGCCTTGCCGACGCGCAGGTGCGCGCGCAGAACGCCGGGGCGTGCCGTATTGCGGCGCGTCCTGAAGGCGGGCATGGAAGGGCTCCCGGAAAAAACCGGCTGGCTGCTCATGACGTTCATTGGTTTTGAGAATAAAGACAAAGAAACAATATAACGTTTTTCAAAATGCTTCGCAAGTGCTGTTTTCAGGCCCTCTTCCGCTGCGGCGGGTTCTGCAACGCCTCTGCATGAGCGGCAGGATACCGGCAAAAGCGCGGCGGAGCCTTTGCCGCGTCGAAGGTTCCGAACCTCCGGCACGGGGAAAACGGGGGCGGAAGAAGAGGCTTCACTGTCATTATCCGTTCGTACCTCCGGGTGCGGGAAGGAAGAGAAGGTTTCCCCGCCGGTTCCGCTCCGGAGGCGTTCTCAGAAAAGGCCGTGCCCGGCAAAAAGCGCTCGCGGCGTCGGCCGTTGCAGGGGGGGGCGACGGCGGAAGTTTCGCGCTCCGGGCGGCTCTCAAGGTTCGCGCGGTATGCGGGAAGGGACTGTTCAAGGCTGTCCCGGACACGGGCAGGCGTCCGGCGTTCCGCGCTGAAGGCGTGTCGGCTTTTGAGGAAAATCTGCGGCGGAGGGCATGGAAGAGCGGAGCCTCCCGAAGGCCCCTTGCGGAGCGTCCGGGCACGGCGGCGCGGCGAAGGAGCGGAGCTGCACGCGCTCTGCGCGAAGTTCCGTCGGTCTGCGCTCTGCGCGGCGAAGGAGCGTGGCGCTGAAGGGAGGCGGCGTGAGGAAACGGGAGGCAGTCGCCGACCTTCTGAGAAGATGGGGGCCGGGGCGGCTCCTTTCGTTCTTCAGGCTCTCAAGGTTTGCGCGGTATGCGGGAAGGGGCTTGCCGGGAGTGCCCGGCGTCGTGGCTGTCCGGAAGGCCGGGGAACGTTCCGTCGCGCGGCGCGCCGTGCCGGTCGGGAGGGCCCGTCCACGGAAAGGGCGACGTGAAGAGAACAGGGGCTGTCCGTCACGGGCCTTGAAAAAAGAGAACTCCCTCCCCCTCGCGGGGAAGGGAGTTTCCGGCCGGCCCGGAAATGAAGGGGGGCGGATTCCGGGCCGGGAATTCGCCCGTCGGAACTCTCTCTGAACGTTTTTTCCGACGGGCGTTTCGGACAACAGGTTACTCTCTGCCGCCTTCGAACTCGTAGCGCAGCACGGGCGTGCGCGCGGCCTTCACTTCGTCGGGTCTGCCGATGGGGCAGCGGTGCGGCGCGCCGTGCAGGTATGCGGCGTCGGTCTTTGCCTTCTCGAAGATGGCGAGGAAGGCGTCCGCCGCGCTGTCCAGCGTTTCGGGGCTTTCGGTTTCCGTGGGCTCCACCATGAGCGCCTCGTGCACGATGAGCGGGAAGTACATGGTCGGCGGATGGATGCCGTAGTCCAGCAGGGACTTGGCCACGTCCATGGCGGAGACGCCCGTTTCGGCCTTCAGCTTTTCCAGCGACATGACGAACTCGTGCATGCACAGAGTGTCGTAGGCCATGTCATAGCTGCCTGCGAGCTTTTTCATGAGGTAGTTGGCGTTGAGCACGGCCATGGCCGAGGCTTCCGGAATTCCCTCGCGGCCCAGCGTGAGGATGTAGGTGAGGGCGCGCACCACCACGAGGAAGTTGCCGTAGAAGCTGCGCACGCGGCCCATGGTATGCGCGGGGTCGTAGAAGCGGAAGCCTTCATCCGTTTTGCGCACGCGGGGCGCGGGCAGGAAGGGCTCAAGAAAGGCCTTGCAGCCCGCCGGACCGCTGCCGGGACCGCCGCCGCCGTGAGGCGTGGAGAAGGTCTTGTGCAGGTTGAGGTGCACGCAGTCGAAGCCCATGTCGCCGGGACGGGCCTGCCCCATGACGGCGTTGAGGTTTGCGCCGTCGTAGTAGCACAGGCCTCCGGCCTCGTGCACGATGCGCGTGATGTCGAGGATGTTCTCGTCGAACAGGCCCACCGTGTTGGGATTGGTGAGCATGAGACCCGCGGTATCCGGGCCCACGGCCTTTTTCAGCGCCTCGATGTCCACGCCGCCCTTTTCGTTGGAGGGCACGGAGACCACGGAAAAGCCCGCCATGGTGGCGGAAGCCGGGTTGGTGCCGTGGGCGGAGTCGGGCACGATGATTTTCGTGCGGGCGGTATCGCCCCTCGACTGATGGTAGCGGCGGATGAGCAGAAGGCCTGTGTATTCGCCGTGAGCGCCCGCGGCGGGCTGGAAGGTCATGCCGTCCATGCCCGTGATTTCGCACAGCAGCCTTTCGGCTTCGTAGAGCACTTCAAGACAGCCCTGCGCCGTTTCCGCGGGCTGGAGGGGATGGATGTCCGTAAAGCCCGGCAGGGCGGCCATCTCCTCGTTCACGCGCGGGTTGTACTTCATGGTGCAGGAGCCTAAGGGGTAGAAGCCCTTGTTCACGCCGTGGGTCTGCGAGGCGAGCTCTGTGTAATGACGGCCGAGGTCGATTTCCGAGATTTCCGGCAGACGCGGGGCCGCGGCGCGCAGGGCCGAAGCGGGAAGGGCGACCGCGGGCACGTCGCAGGCGGGAATCAGAGAGGAACTGCGGCCGGGACGGCTTCTTTCAAAGAGCAGTTTCATTATGCGCACACCTCCCGGATGGCCTTGACAAGTTCATCCATATAGTTTCTGGTGCAGAGTTCGGTGCAGCACCAGAGCAGGCCGCCGTCCACGGGCAGGCCGCCCAGTATGCCCTTTTCCGCGAGTTTCGCGCACAGCGCTTCCGCTTCCACGGGGCAGTCGGTGAGAAATTCATGGAAGAACTCCCGCCCGGCATGGCGCAGACCGAAGCCGGGAATCTTCGCA
>CASFUJ010000193.1 GCA_949297645.1 uncultured Desulfovibrionaceae bacterium | reverse complement strand
CTATGCCAACAACCCCGTGCTGAGCGGCGACGATGAAACCGTGATGAAGGCTCGCCTTGCGCTGCTTCGCGCCGTAAGCGTGGTCATTGCCAACGGTCTCGATCTGCTCGGCGTCAGCGCACCGGAATCCATGTAGTCATGGCCAACGCCTTTTACCGCAGTTCCTCTTCCGGCGGGAAGAAAAACAACGACCGCGAACGGAGACAGGCCGCGTTTTCGGCTTCTGAAGAAAATTCGGAAGCCGCGGCCTCTTCCGTTGCGGCGGGCAGCGAGTCCCCCTCACGTAAAAACGGCTCCGGCCGGGCGGAAAGCCGCAGCGAAGGTCGCAGTCTGTTCACCTGGAGGGCGAATATCACGCCTTCCGCTCTGGTGACCATGAGTGTGCTGGCGCTGGTACTGCTCGGATTCAGCTTCCTTTCCGGTGTCATCGTGGGACGCAGCAGTATGCCGCTCCCGCAGGCGATGGAACTGGATACGCTGCTGTCGGAAGAATCGACGGCCGGGGAAGGGGAGTCCGAGGAGAAGGAAAAAATACTGCCCAAGGAGGAACTGGTCTTCATGACCAGCCTGAAGGACGACGCTTCCGGGGGAGTCCTGTCTGCGGCAGGCGGTTCCCAGGAGCGTCCTGCTGCCCAGCAGAGCGTCCAGCAGAAGCCCGCGCAGGAAAAGCCGAAGAAAGAGGAAGTGCAGAAGCCGAAGGAGCCGCAGTTCGATTATGTACTGCGTGTGGCGGCCTTCCGGGAACAGGCGCAGGCCAAGGCGCTCTATGACCGGCTGACCAAGGACGGCATGAAGGCGCGCCGTACCCAGACCAGGACCTCGAAGGGGACATGGTATTATGTGCAGGTCCTCATGCGGGGCAGCAAGGCGGATCTTCAGGTGATGCGTCGCCGGCTTGACACCTACGGGCTGCACGATGCCATGGTCATCAGTGAAAAGGCGGTCAAGGGCAGATAGCAGGAGAGTGCCGCACAGGCGCTTTCCGCTGAGCATGATTTCAGTCTCATCTCTGCCCCGGGCCCGACCGGACGACGGAGGAGCTCGGGCGCAGGCGGCATGTCCCGCCGACGTTTTCGTTTTTCGGACGCGCCGGGCGGGATTTTCCGCGCCATGCGGGGGCCAGAGACTTGACAAAGGCGGCCGCCATCGGTACGTTGTCATGTTTCCAGAGGTAAAGCATGGATTTTCGACACATCGCACTCAATGAGATAGAACCCCGGGGCTGCACGCTGACGGTTTCCGACTCGTCGGTATGGGAGCAGCCGCTGAAGGAATATCATGTGTCATGCCGCATGGTTGAACCCGTCACGGCGGAAGTGTTTCTTCTTCCGCAGGAGGACGGATGCCTCATTCGCGGTACGATTCGGGGCGTTGTGGCCATGCCGTGTAATCGCTGCATGGAAGAAACTCTTGTGGTGCTGAACCAGAGCTTCGACGAGTTCGAGGAGTACCCCGGGCTCAGCGAAACCGAACCGGAAGAGGAAGATCCTGCCGGACTTCTGGATGAATGTGTCGTGAGCATGGAAGGCGGCGCGCCTTTTCTTGATCTTGCGGCGCTTTTGTGGGAGGAGTTTTCCCTGGCTCTGCCGGTGAAGCCCCTCTGCAGGCCGGACTGCCGCGGGCTCTGCCCCGAGTGCGGCAAAAATCTCAATGAAGGTGCCTGCGGCTGTTCCCGCGACAGCGGCGATCCGCGGCTGGCTGCTCTGCGTCAACTGAAAGTGAAACATCAGGGATGACTCCCCCGTTTCCGCGATAAGGAGAAACAACATGGCCGTTCAGCAGAACAAAAAGTCCCACTCCAGAAAGTGCATGCGTCGTTCTCATGACCGCGTGGCCAAGCCCACCGTCATCTACTGCTCCTGCGGCGCTCCCACCAAGCCTCACAGCGTCTGCCCTTCCTGCGGCAAGTATGATGGCCGTCAGGTCGAACCTGTAGCCAGCGATGAGCAGTAATCGTCCAAGACTGGCCGTGGACGCCATGGGGGGGGATTTCGGCCCTTCCGTGGTGGTTCCCGGCGCGCTCCAGGCTGCTCGCAACACGGGCGCCAAAGTTATCCTTGTTGGTCTTGAAGATGAAATCCGCAAGACGCTTGCGGGTCTTTCCGCGCAGGATGGGGAAGGGGAGCTTTACGAGGTCGTCCATGCATCCCAGCTGGTGGAGATGACCGATAAGCCTTCCGAGGTTCTGCGTACCAAGAAGGATTCCTCCATGCAGGTGGCCTGCAGGCTGGTCCGTCAGGGAGAAGCCGACGCTTTCATCAGCGCCGGCCACTCCGGTGCGGCCTATGCCTGCGGCATGTTCATTCTCGGGCGTATTCCCGGAGTGGAACGTCCTGCGCTGGCGTCCGTGATTCCCACGGAAAAGTCGCCCATGCTCCTTCTGGATGTGGGGGCCAATGTGGAATGTCGTCCCCATCATCTTTTTCAGTTCGGCCTCATGGGGGCCACGTTTGTCAAGGATATTCTTGGCTACGAGGAGCCTCGTGTCGGTATTCTGAGCATCGGTGAGGAAGAGGGGAAGGGCAATACGCTTGTCAAGAGCAGTTATGAGCTGCTCAAACAGGCCTCCAATCTCAATTTCATCGGTAATGCCGAAGGCAGGGATCTGTTCACCGGCAATATCGATGTGGCGGTCTGCGACGGTTTCGTGGGCAATATTGCCCTCAAACTGAGCGAGGGGCTTGCCTCTTCTCTGACGCATCTTCTGAAAAGAGAGCTTCTGAACAACGGCATACTGCCCAAACTGGGCGCCATGCTTTCCATGAAGGCTTTTCAGAATTTCAAGAAGATGGTGGACTATGCCGAGTACGGAGGCGCTCCTCTTCTGGGCCTGAAGGGCATTGCCATTGTCTGCCACGGCAAATCCAATGCCAAGGCCATCACCAGCGCCGTCACCATGGCCAACACCTATGTGGTCAAGGGGACGCAGCAGCGTCTGGTGGAAACCATCAGCGCCAATGAGGAACTGACGAGCTACGGTCGTACCGTGACGTCCTGAGCCTGTGTTTTTTGCCGGATGCTGCTTTTCCCGATGGGAAAGGTGGTGTGCGGCATTTCGGGAAGGGCGACGGATTTCTGTCGCCTGCCATGACAAGGTGTGCCTTTACCGGATGCACCTGCCGGCCGCTTCGTCCCTGTGTGGAAAATGCGCGGCTTCTTCCGGGGCGAGGCCCGTAAGGGCCTCCCCTTTGCTTCAAACGGGAACGACTGTCGCCTGAGGGCGGCATTCCGGACATCTTCATGAATCATCCCTGTTATATCTGCGGACTTGGTTCCCATGTGCCTCCCCGCGTTCTGAGCAATCACGATCTGGAAAAGCTGGTGGAGACTTCCGATGAGTGGATTACCGCCAGAACGGGTATCAAGGAACGCCATATTCTGGACGAGGGCGTCAACGCTTCCGACTGCGGCGTGGAGGCAGCCCGTGCGGCGCTGGCGGAAGCCGGTGTGTCTCCGGAAGAAATCACCCATATTTTCGTAGCCACCTGCACGCCCGATTATCTCTGTCCCAGTACGGCCTGCGTCATCGCCGGAAAGCTCGGTCTTTCCTCCTCGGCCGGTCGCATGGGCGACGTGATGTGTCTGGACTTCAATGCCGCCTGTACCGGCTTCGTCTATGGGCTGGAGCTGGCGCGCAATACCATTCAGAGTCATCCTGATGCTGTGGTGCTTCTGGTGGCTGCCGAGGCCCTGAGCCGCAGGACGAATTTTACCGACCGCACCACCTGCGTTCTTTTCGGCGATGCTGCCGGAGCGGTAGTGCTCCGTTCCCGTCCTGAAGGTGCGCTCTGGCAGGTGCGTGACATCGTCTGTTCTTCCGACGGCTCGTTGAGAGACCTCATTCTTATCGGCGGCGGTTCCGCATCTTCCATTAAAGAAGGAGACACTGTCGGCCCGGACTGGTTCATTTCCATGCAGGGCATGGCGGTGTTCAAGCATGCCGTGCGCAGTATGACGGAAGAGAGCCTTCGCGTTCTGGAACGCAACGGCATGAAGCTGTCCGACATCGATCTCTTCATTCCCCATCAGGCCAATCTCCGCATCATCCACGCCGTAGGTGAAAGACTGGGCATGGATGAAAGCCGTGTTTTCGCCAACG
>CASFUJ010000192.1 GCA_949297645.1 uncultured Desulfovibrionaceae bacterium | reverse complement strand
AGCATGCGGTCCATGGCGTACATGTAGGAATAGTCCTCTCCGTCCTCGCCCTTGGGCAGCCAGTCGTAGCAGAAATCGTTTTCCGCCGTGGCCGCGTCGCCGAACCAGGCTTTGAGCAGACTGACCACATACTTGGGTCTGTTGCCCCACCAGTTGGCGCTGTCCTTGAAGTGCGTGACCGGAGTGTTGGCCTTATTGTATTCGGCAAGCGTCTGCCACTGTGCCAGAGGCGTGTTGTGATAGCCCGGCAGGTTGTGGTAGAGCAGCGCATGGTCCGTGGACCCCTGCACGTTGGGTTCGCCGCGCAAAGCGTTGATGCCGCCGCCCGCGACGCCGATGTTGCCCAGCAGAAGCTGGATGATGGCGGACGCGCGGATGTTCTGCACGCCCACGGTATGCTGCGTCCAGCCGATGGCGTACAGGATGGTTCCGGCCTTGTCCGGCTTGCCGGTGGCGCAGAAGGTCTTGTACACCTTCAGGAGATTCTCTTTCGAGACGCCCGTGATGGCGGACACGTTGTCCAGAGTGTAGCGTGAGTAATGCCTGGCCATCACGTTGAACACGCATCTTTCGTCCGTCAGCGTGAAATCGCGCACGGGAGCTCCCGACTCGTCACGCTTGAACGTCCAGGAAGAGCGGTCGTACGTGCGCTTGTCGGCATTGTACCCGCTGAACAGACCGTCCTTGAAGTCATACGAATCGGCCAGAACATAGGTGGCGTTGGTGTAGTTCACCACATAGTCCTTGAACCAGCTGCCCGATTCGATGATGTAGTTTATCATGCCTCCGAGGAAGGCGATGTCCGTACCTGAGCGGATCGGCACATGGAAATCGCACCGTGCCGAGGTGCGGGAGAACTTCGGGTCCACATGCATGAGCGCAGCCCCGGCGTCCTTGGCCCGCATGATCCACTTGAAGGATACGGGATGATGTTCTGCAGCATTGCTGCCCATAATCAGGATGGCATCAGAGTTCTTGATGTCGATCCAGTGATTCGTCATAGCCCCACGTCCGAACGACTCTGCCAGAGCCGGTACAGTCGGGCTGTGTCAGACACGTGCCTGGTGGTCGATATGCACGACCCCCAGGCTGCGCATCGCCTGATGAATGACGGCGCACTCTTCGTTGGAGGCATGGGAGGTGCCCATGCAGAAGATGGATTCCAGACGGTTGACCGTCTGCCCCTTGGCGTTCTTCAGAATGAAGTCCTTGTCGCGGGCGGACTTGACGCGGCGGGCTATCTGCTCCAGCGTCCAGCTCCAGTCCTTTTCCTCCCACTTGTTGCTGTAGGGGGCGCGGTACATGGGCTTGGTGAGACGGTGCTCTCCCGTGTACATGGTGAACAGGGCCGCGCCCTTGGCGCAGAGGCTGCCTTCGTTCACGGGGAAATCAGGATCGCCTTCCGTGGAGACGAGCTTGCCGTCCTTCACATACGCGATGACCTGGCAGCACACGGCACAGAAAGGACATACCGTGGTTACTTCCTTCGCCCCTTCAATTTTCAAGGAAGTGGCGTAGGCTTTTGCCTCTTTCAAATCGAATCCGAAATGGGCGAGCGTCAGGCACATGGCCCCGGCGCCGACCATTTTGAGGAATCCTCTACGTGTGCACGCCATGAGTTCTGCTCCTTAAAAAATGCAGGTGATTAAAACAAGAATGATGTTGAAGCGTTATATACATGTCCCAAGCCTGGTCGCAAGGCGCATGTATGCTTCCTTTTAGGTATAACCCATTTTCAAAGCCGTGTCTATTTTCAAATCAAGAAAAAATATCGACCATGACGTTCTTTCGTGTCTTGAAGCCTTGCAGGAGAAGGACGGAAGACGGCATGGCCGGGGGTGAAAAAGATTTCCTTCCTGTTTCCGAAAGAAAGATACGCGGCTTTTGCTGTCCGCCAAGACGCAAGGGGGAGAGGTATCTTTACCGGCGGGAAAGAGTGCGTTCATTTTTTCCCGAATATACAACACAATATTGTAAAGATATTGTAAAGCATCGGAAGAAGGAGCGTTCCGACAGGGAAAAATCGCCTGCCGCATAAAGACGGAGCTGTCCGTACAGGCTATATCGTCGGCATATGACGATTGTGACGAGCCGTTTCAGAGACGGGAAACCGGGATTTGAAGGAGAAGGAACAGGGAAAAGGCGCCTGCCGTCTTCGTCATGAATGGATATGTTGCGGCAGGAGAAGACGCGGGAAGAGACAAAGCGTTGCGATATCCTGCTCGATAGAGAAAAAGCCTGTCTGTTCAGGGCCATGCGGCGGAAGGCTTCGTCGCAGCAGTGAGGGACGCCTTTTCTGCATTCTCCGGACGTTGCGGAGTGTTTTTTTTCTCTGTTCCGAAGGCTTCGAAAACAGGCGTTCCCGCTGGCTGTCATCCTCATGATGACGGGGCGACCCGTTTGCCGCTCCCGGGGAAAGGGCGATAAGGGAAGCATGCGGGCTGTCTTCGACCGGAGGCGTTCCGGTATAAAAAAGTCCCGGAAGCGCAGGCTTCCGGGACGGATGTTCATGGTAGCAAGGGGGAGATTTGAACTCTCGACACTACGGGTATGAACCGTATGCTCTAACCAACTGAGCTACCTTGCCATGGGTGGGACCATACGTGATAACGCCGTACTAGTCAAGCACGTTAAAGGCTTCCATGAGGAAAGGAAGAACCTGTTTTTTGCGGCTCATCATGCCGGGCATCCACTGTTCGGCCAGCGTATCGGCCCACGGCGCGCTCGCGTCGCCCTGATGCTCATGGTAGTCGGACTGGTCTTCCCGGGCATAGGCGGGGGCGACGTTGCGCACCTTGGGCATTCTGTAGGGGGTGAGACTTACGTTGAAGGCGCGTTCCGTCACCGTCGCATCGCGGGAGACGACCAGCATCTGCGAGCCTTCGCGCATGATGTCCGTGGCAAGGAAAAGAACGGTATGGCAGCCGTGTCCTTCCAGCAGCTTGCGGGCGGCCTTGAACAGGTCGTTCTTGATGGGGTCGATCATATGGGCGTCCATGAGTTCAAGCTGCCCTATGCCCACCTTGCGCCCGTTGATTTCGAATTCCTTGTAGTCACGCTGGAAGAGGTTGTCGGCCGAGTCGTGCAGGTCGGACTTGGCACGGAACATTTCCATGCCGAGAGCCATGATGTCGTCCACGCCGGCAATTTCCGCAAGTTCCGCAGCGGCGCGGCGGTCGGCCTCGGTGGTGGTGGGGGAGCGGAACAGCACGGTGTCGGAGAGTATGGCACAGAGCATGCCGCCTGCAAGATAGGTGGGAACGTAGCCGCCGTAGAAGTCGTACATGGACTTGAGGATGGTGTTGCAGCAGCCCACGGGCCAGACCCACATTTCCAGCGGGGCGGCCGTGGTGACGTCGCCGAGCTTGTGGTGGTCAACCAGAGAGACGATGGTGCTGCTGTCGAAGCCCTGGGGAGCCTGCGCGGTATCGGAAAAGTCCACGAGGCTTACCTGTCTGCCCGCCACGCTTTCCATGATGCGCGGAGGCTTGATGTTGAAGCGCTGCATGACGAAGTTGGTTTCAGGATTGGGGCTGCCCTGAATCTTGGGACTTGAGGGCATGCCGCGCTGGTTCTGAAGTTCGGCCAGAGCGATGGCGCTGATGACGGAATCGGTATCGGGATTTCTATGGCCGAAGACCTGAATACGGTGAGGGCGGGAAGGGGATGCCATGAGGGAGCTCCGAGCGAGAGGATGTCTTTAAAGAGAAACAGGCCGGGGTCGGCGGCCGCCCCGGATATTGCGGTAAGGCATAAAAAAAAGTCCAAGAAAAATCCTGGACTTTTTGTATATTCTGGTAGCAAGGGGGAGATTTGAACTCTCGACACTACGGGTATGAACCGTATGCTCTAACCAACTGAGCTACCTTGCCGTAAGAACCGGAAGCATCCGGCGCAGGAATGCTTTTATAAAAAAAGGGATACCTTGGCAAGTGTTTTTTTCATGGTTTTGAAAATTTTTCAGGAAGCCAGGAACCAATATACCGGAACGGCGAGGAGAATTCTGTAAATGGCAAAAGGTTTCAGGGTGTTGCGATTGAGTATGGCAATAAAGGTACGGATGGCCACAAGGGCGGATACAAAAGCGCACAAAGAGCCGGTGAGG
>CASFUJ010000191.1 GCA_949297645.1 uncultured Desulfovibrionaceae bacterium | reverse complement strand
TAATATATTTCATCACTATCCTTTACTATACACCATGGCAAAAAACGATTACTACACATATAAATATAAAAAATTAACAACACCATTCTATAGAGAAAAAATTGAAAATGCAACAATATGTTATTTTTTTGGAATACCTGTTTATAAAAAACTTCTCAGCCCTACATCAAAAAAAATTTTTATTTGTGGAATGCAGATTTTCAAAAGACGGATACAAAAAGACAAGGTGCAAATATCTATTCTAGGAATTCCTTTCTTTTCCATGAAAAAGAAAAAAAAGAATAATATCCCCATATCATTTTCCTATTAAAAAACACATGGTCATCATGTAAAAGTTTTACCTGAAACAGCGCATGACAGATAACAGAAATGAGGACAAAGAATGCCCCGCAAACATATCGGTTCCGTCGTCTCCGGTTCTCCTTCCTTCTGCACCGGCTGCACGGCCTGTGTCCATACCTGCCCGGCTTCCGCCATCAGCATGAAAACGGTGATGAGACCGGGGCTCCGGCCATGACGCAACACTGTCAGGAACCGGCGACGCCCTCCTCCGTCCTACCCCCTCAGCGTCTCCTCCGCGAGGCGGCGAAGCGTCGCCATGGTCTCGTCGGACGGGGGGACGGCCTCCATGGCCGGCCGGCCGAGGGAAAGGGTTTTGCCCGTGCCGTAGGCGTGGTAGGTGAGAAGTTCGTACTCCGCCACGCCGAGCTCCTTCAGAAACCGGGCGATGCGCTCCACCATGTCCGCCGTATCGTTGAAACGAGGAATGACGGGCGTGCGCACCCGCAACGGCAGGTTCGGAAACTCGCGTCTCACCATGCGCAGATTGGAGAGAATGCGCCCGTTGCCCACGCCCGTGGCCTGCCGGTGGGCGTCGTCGTCCAGAGTTTTCACGTCGAAGAGCAGGTAGTCGAGGTGGCGGCATGCCTCTTTCAGTACCGCTTCGGGCACCATGCCGCAGGTTTCAAGGCTGGTATGCAGCATACGGCTTTGCGCCTCCCGCAGAAGCGCAAGGGCGAAGTCCGGCTGAAACAGCGCCTCGCCGCCGGAAAGGGTCAGGCCGCCCTGCTCATAGCGGAAAAAGGGCGCGTCCCTTTCCACCTCGTCCAGCACGTCCCCCACGCTGCGCCTGCGGCCGTACGGCACGAACACCTCTTCCGGGCAGGCGGCATCGCAGGGCGGACGGCCTTCGACAAGCGGCGCGCAGGAAAGGCAGAGCGACCGCTCAAGGCGCAGCCCGCCCTCGTCCTTGGTCAGCGCCTGCGCAGGACAGCGCGACAGGCAGCGGTCGCACTCCGGCAGGCACTTGTCCGGCGCAAGGCCCATTTCGATGTCCGGCCGCTGCGTCTCGGGATTGCAGCACCACAGGCAGCGCAGAGGGCAGCCCTTCAGAAACACCACGGTGCGTATGCCCGGGCCGTCGTGCGTGGAAAAACGCTGAATATTGGTAACGACGCCTTCGCGCCTGATATCTTCCATGCTTCCCTCCCGGGGCTACCGCCCTCGTTACACGAACGCCCCTGACAAAGGACATCGCCTTTCGGAAAACGCTTCTTCCCCCACACGAAGGCCGGGCCCGCAATGCCGTTTGCAGGAGGACGTTTCCCGCGTGCACGGTCGGGCCCACCATGATTTTCGGCCACCATCGCGTCGTGCAGGACGTTTCCCGCGTGCGCGGTCGGGCCGGAGCTGTCCGCCGCCGCTCTCCGGGGGCCCGTTCTCCCCTCGTGCGGAAGAACGGTCTCGTCATCCTCCGCAACTTCTCCGCCTCGGCACCTTCTCCCCGCGCGCGGAAGAACGATGCTGAGAGCGCCCCATGCCTCCGGAGAGCGGGGGAGAGAAAACGGGCCGACGTATGCTCTCCCGCGGAGGGAAGGCAACTTCCGTCGGCAGCAGTCGCCCGATAACCTCTTCTCCCCCTTGCGCAGGGGGCGAACCGGGGGCAGACGCGCCGGAGAGTTTTGAGTTATTCCCCCGGGCGGGACTCCTGAGCCGGTTATGTCGCAGTTGCGAGGCCGTCCCCCGCGGCGTTCGGACGACGCACCGGCGGCGTTTTCCTGCCGGAGAAGGCGCTCCGAAGGAACGGCGCTCCCCCTCATGAAGCCGGGGGGGGGCATCCCGGCGGGGTGAGTTGTCGAGTCATACTTACGGACTGCCGGGGGGGCATCCCGGCGGAAGTCATCCCGTCCGGGGGGGGGGCAGGAGGTCGCCCTTCTTCGAGGACGGCCTTGTCCGACCGTGAGGGGCCTTCCCTCTCAAACGGCCTTGGCGACTTCCCTCTTCAACGACGGCGTATCCGGCCCCGCGCTCCTGTTTCCGGCGCGGGGCCGGATACGTCTTTCAGAGCATTTTCAGTTTGAAATGCTTTGCATTTCAAACCATACGGCCTGTCGTTTCGCGGAAAAAACGCGGTTTTTCCGCTCATTTCCGGCCGGGCGGAGCCGCGTCGCCGCCTCGTGTTTTACCTTTTTCAAAGATAAAACGCTCTAGAAGGTGTCGTGCGAGGTACGGGCGATGAGGTCGTCCTGCAGGTCGCGGCTCAAATCCACGAAGTAGGCGCTGAAGCCCGCGATGCGCACGATGAGCCCCTTGTACCTGGCCGGGTCCTTCTGCGCGGCTTCCAGCGTGGCGCGGTTGACCACGTTGAACTGCACATGCCACAGCCGCAGATCGCAGAAGGTGCGAAGATAGGCCATGAGCTTTCTCGTGCCCGCCTCTCCGGCCACGCTGGCCGGGGTGAACTTGATGTTGAGCAGGCGACCTTCGCGCTCGCGCCGGTCGTAGTTCTTGGTGTTGAAGTTGGAGAGCAGCACGGCGGTGGGGCCGCGCATGTCCGCGCCCTGACTGGCGGAGGTGCCGTCGGACAGGGGCTTCCAGGCGCGGCGTCCGTTGGCGCTGGCGCCCACCACCTTGCCGAAGGGCACGTTGGAGGTCACGGAGATGGAGCGCACGTCCATGAAGCAGCCGAGAGGCCCGGCGTGGGCGATGCTGTAATCCTGCGCGGCGCGCTCCATGGCGCGGCCGATGCTGTCGGCGTACATGTCGTCGTTGCCGTAGCGCGGGGCCTTTTCCAGCAGGCGGCGCACATGCTCGCAGCCCTTGAAATCCGCCTCCAGCGCGGCGAGAAGCTCGTCCATGGTCAGGGATTTGTCGTCATAGACGGTCTTCTTGATGGCCGCGAGAGAATCGATGGCCGTACCGAAACCGAGCAAATCGAAGAATGCGGAATCGAAGCCGCCGGGAATCTTCTTATCCGTATGAATGTCCATGCAGGCGTCGAGGCACAGATCGTGCAGCATCGAGGTGAGGGGGCTTGCAAAATGCCGCGCCCGGGTACGGTTGATGAGGCCCTGCACGGTAAAGGCGTTGCGCAGAAGGAAGGACTGCTGGCGCACATAGGCCTGCCAGAACTCCTCCCATGTGGAGAAGGAACGGGGGTCTCCGGTCTCCACCGTGACGAGGGTCTCGCCGTACTTTCGCGTGCGGCCGTTGAGCAGCACCATTTCCACGGCTGCGGCCACGTTGATGGAGGTGCAGCCGCTCGTGAAGGTGTCCTTGTCGGGCATGCGCACGCTGGCGCAGCCCGAGGCCGCGTAGTCCAGCGCGGAGGCGAAATCCACGCCCTTGGCCAGGCGCAGGGGAATGACTTCCTCGTCGTTGAAGAACTTGGGATAACCGCGCCCGTCCTTGACGGCCTCGCACACCGCGTGCAGGAAGCGGTCCGGCGTGTTTTTGTGCAGGCGCACGGCGAGTTCCGGATAATGCAGAGGGCAGGCCCTCTTGGACTCCAGAATGAGATAGCTGAGTTCGTTGGTGGCGTCGCGCCCCTCGCGGGTCTGGCCGCCGATGGTCACGGATTCCCAGTGCGCGTACCCTTCGCTCGACTCCCGGTTGGCCGGGGAAATGGCGAGGTCCACGAACTGCGCGATATTGGCCCACAGGCAGCCGAACAGCTCGAGAGCCTTCTGCTTCGTCAGTCTCCCCTCTTCCACATCCTTTCTGTAGAAGGGAAGAAGGTACTGGTCCATGCGTCCGTTGGACACGATGGTTCCGGTGCGGATTTCCAGGCGGGAAAAGGCCTGCACGAACCACTGGGACTGCAACGCCTCGTGG
>CASFUJ010000190.1 GCA_949297645.1 uncultured Desulfovibrionaceae bacterium | reverse complement strand
GTTCCTCGAGGGCTTTTTTGTCGCTCATGCCTTCTCTGTAGGAGCGGGCGCTGACCATGGCGCAGAAGGCGTTGAGCACGGCGAGGATCCGGGCTTCGGGCAGGGTCTCCTCGCCTTTGAGTCCGCGGGGATAGCCGGAGCCGTCCATATATTCGTACATTTCGTGGAGGGCGCGGGCTATGGGCAGGTCGAAGTCGATGTTTTCCATGAGGCGGAAGGCGTGGTCGGGCGCCTTGTGCACCTCGGCGAGTTCCTCGGGGGTGAGACGTCCCTTCTTGGTGAGCAGCTCTCTGGGAATGAAGAGCTTGCCGACCTGGGAAAGGAGCGCGCCCATGACCACGGTATTGCGGCCGTCCTCGCTGAGATTCATGCTGCGGGCGACGAGTTCGCCGAGTCTGGCCATACGATGGGAGTGACCGGCAAGGTACGGGTCCACGCTCTCTTCCGCGCGGGTGAAGGCCTCGATGAGGTTCCGCTGCTGCTGGCGCATGCGCTCGCTGCGGCGGCGGAATTCGGTGATGTCCTTCATGGTGACCACGGCGCCGCGCAGGCTGTCGCGCAGGGTCTGACCGCCCGAATCGAGGAACGGGAAAAGGGTGACGCGGAACAGGCGCTTTTCGCCGTTCTGCTCGAGGTAGATTTCGCAGCCGTCGTTTCTGTTGTGGATGGCCACCTGACGGATGCGGTCGAGAAGATCGGAGGCGACCTCCACGGGCATGCAGGAAAAGAGCGGCTGCTCCGTCACGTCCTGCTCCTCCCTGCCCACGATGGCGGCGAAGGCCTGATTGCACAGGTGAATCTGTCCCTTCACGTCGGCCATGAACAGGCCCACGTCGAGGGAGATGTTCACGTTGTCGAGAAGTTCCTTCTGCCGGGACACAAGCTGGTGCAGGCGCTTCATTTCCGAGGCCACGGCGCGCTGCTGACGGCCGAGTCCCATCCACCACAGCAGTCCGCACAGGAGCATGAAGCTCAGCCAGCCGAGCACGCTGACCACCACGGCGGGAAACGTGGCGCGGAAGAGCATGTTGTCGATGACGGCCACGGGCGTTTCCTGAATGATGCTCCAGCCGGGTTCGGGCAGATAGGCGGACATGGAATAGACCTGTCCGCCGCCTTCGGACACGCTCCCGCGCAGTGCGAAGGGCAGACGGCCGCCGGATTTCGTCAGGGCCTGATTGAGCGACTCGTCAACGCTCACGGGTTCCGGCACGCTCAGTCTTTTCCAGACCTTGCCGTACTTCTGGGCCACATAGGCCACGGCGAGGTCGTTCTGCTTGGGCATGGCGGTGAACTGGGAAATTCTGCCGAGCACCGGTACGGTGCACATGAAGGCGGCCACGCGCTTTTCCGGATTGTCGAGGTCCGTCACGGGGTCGAAGACGTCCATGGCAAGGCCGCCGGGCGTACTGCGCACGGGCAGAAACACGCTCTCCCCGTTTTCCATGGCCATGACGGCCGCGCGGCTCTGTTCGGCGGTCAGGGGAACGGGCGTGCTCAGAGCGGAAAGGATGGTCTGACCTTCCCGGTTGATGAGACGGGCGTCGAGCAGGCCGTTGTAATTCATGAATTCCAGCAGAATCCGGCGGATGACGGGCACTTCCTCGGAAAGGACGGCGATGTTGCCGGAAAGATCCAGCCCGGGAGCGCCGCTGTTGATGCTGCCGGTGACCCTCCTGTCCAGTCCGAACAGGTCTCCGGCGAAAAGGCGATAGGTCTCCGCGCCGCTCACACGCAGGCGCAGGGCCGTCATTTCCCGGTTCCAGACTTCCACGGCGCGCGACGCATCGTCGAGCCACGCGCTCACGTTCTGCTCGTAGGCCTGCATGACCTCGTAGCGTCTGCTCTCCATGCGGGAAAAGCAGAAAAACGCGGCGACGGCTCCCGACACAAGCGTAAGACACACCGCGGACAGAATCGCCGTTTTGCGGGAAAAGCCAGAATAGTTCACATCCTCGCGGCCGTTCATCAGTGCTCCTCCATCTCTACCAGATACCCTTTGACCTTATCCGCATCAGCGCCGCTTCGTCCAGTGCCGCAGCCTCGGGCGCGTCCGAAAAGGCGTGCCTCCGTCAGACGCGGACGGGCCGGACGCTTCGCCGAAAAGCCGGTCCTTCCCCGCCTCAGCGGGGTTTCACATGAACCCAGCGGTTCTTCTCGTTCACCGAAAACTGCGGCACATAGTTGCGGATTCGCTGTGCGGGCCGCACG
Source organism: uncultured Desulfovibrionaceae bacterium (assembly GCA_949297645.1). Taxonomy (GTDB): domain Bacteria; phylum Desulfobacterota; class Desulfovibrionia; order Desulfovibrionales; family Desulfovibrionaceae; genus Mailhella. The sequence continues at coordinate 1,927 of CASFUJ010000190.1, read as the reverse complement.
GCTTCGGAAAGATTGTCCAGAATATAGATGTCGTCGCCTTCACCGTAAACGGCAAGCACGGCGTGCCCTATATTGCGGATGGTTTCCAGCACCACCACGATACGCATCTTCTCCACCGGCACGCCGAGAGCCTTGAGCGTATAATACTTGACGATGCAGTAGTCTTCACAGTCACCGGACTTTGCAAGGAACTCATACGGAGCGGCCCAGTAGTCCGCCCTGCCGTACACTTCCTTGTCGGTGCGGTAAGGCCATTTGTTCCAGAAGGTGTTGACGAGGCGAAGCTGCTCCGAAAGAGGCCGGCCTTCGGCCTGTTTCTTCAAATCCTTCCACGTCGTGGAGGAATTGAAGCGCTTCTCATCGAAAAATATGGGCGATTTGCGGTTTCTCGCCATGGCGTCGAGCCAGCTTTTGGGCTTCTTGAGCTCCATCTGAAATTCCACGGTGCCGAAAAGACGCGGACCGGCAGAAGCCCCGGCCGGAACAAGGAGCAGCAGCGCGGCAAGCGTTCCCAGTACCGGCAGACGCCGGAAAAAGGCTGCTGTTCCGTTCATGATGTTCTGCCGCTCCCGTTGTTCTTTCCGCGGGCCGCCGATACGGCGCGCAGACATGAAAGGGGCCGGAGACGTGCCTCCGGCCCCGCGTTGCCTATTCAGGCATGGTAATCTGGTCAAGCGGCTCGTGGTCGCTGGGGGTCACCTTGAGCATTTCGGTGCTGATGTCGAGACTGGGCAGCAGGTCGCCGGCAAGAGCCTTCAGGCGGTAGGCCGCGATAAGGGTGTTGCCGAGAGCTGTGGCTGCCTGCGTGGAGGAGCTGAACAGCTCGTTCTCAGCATCGAGCACGTCAAGCAGACTGCGCTCGCCCATGACGAACTGCTCCTCATAAGCGTTGCGGGTGGTCTTATTGTATTCTATGGCTTCCTGATAAAAGGCCAGCTGCTTCTGGGCGGAAAGAAGCTGCGTCCAGCTTTCCTCGATGTTGAGCTTCAAATCATCCATGTAGTCGTACAGGACGCGGCGGCTCTGACGGATGCGCGCCGCGGCGGCCTTGCTTTCGGCCACGTCCGCCCCGCTGTTGAACAGGTTCCAGCGCACCACGGCGGCCACGCCGAATTCCGTGGTCCACAGCTCGCTCTTGCCGTCGCGGTCGGAATAGGAGGGGCCGGCCTCGATGCTCAGGGAAGGACTGTAGGCGGAGCGCACCTGCTCGCGCACGGCGTTCGCAGCCTTCACGTCTTCCAGATAGGCCGCCACCTTGGGATTGCCCTTTCTCGCGGCCTTGAGCACTTCCCCGGAGTCCTTGTACATGGGGGAGGGCATGGTCACCGGCCCGAGATTCATGGCGGAGTGACGGGTCAGACGGGTGTAGGTGTCCTCACCTATGCGCAGGGAGGCGCGCGCTTCGGTCAGTGTGGAGCGGGCGCGGGCCAGACGGCTCTGCGCCTGGGAAACGTCGGCCATGGTGTCCACGCCCTGCGCCTCGCGGGCGCGGGCCTTTTCCAGAATGTCCTCATGGCGTGCCACATTATCCTGGGCCAGCTTATATATCTGCTGACGGCGCAGTACGTCCACATGGGCGATGATGGCGTCGAGAGCCAGCGTGTTGGCGTTGTCCAGCACGCGGTGATCCAGAGAACGATAGGTGGCCTCGGCCTCACGCACACGACCGCGGGTGGCCCAGCCGTCCCACAGAGGCTGTGTGACAAGCAGCGAGGCGGAAGAATACGGTGCGGCCTCGTCATAGTCGTAGGAGCGGGTGGTGCTGTCGCTGAGACGGCCGAACCCGCCGCGGGCGGTCAGATCCACGCGAGGACCGTAACCGGCCTTCGCCCTGTCCACTTCATGGCCGACGGCACTGCGGTTTTCCTGTATGGCCTTGAGGGAGTTGTTGCATCTGAGCATAGCCTCGATGGTTTCCTTAAGAGGA
>CASFUJ010000189.1 GCA_949297645.1 uncultured Desulfovibrionaceae bacterium | reverse complement strand
ATTGAACTCTTCCAGCCAGTAGCGGCAGTTGGAGAGCAGGAAGCGGCGCGTCATTTCCCGGCTGTAGTCGAAGGACGGGGTACCCCACTGATTGGAGCGGGCGTCGAAGAAGTAGGCGCTCGTGTCGTAGCGGGCGATGCCCTGTTCGGTATTGGCGCAGGCGTGGGCGTGGGTGATGTCGAGAATGACGGCAAGGCCCATGCGGTGCGCCTCGTCCACCAGACGGCGGAAGCCGTCCGGGTCGCCGTAGCGGAAGGACGGCGCAAAATAGCTGCTCACCTGATAGCCGAAGGATTTATAGAGCGGATGCTCGGGCACGCCCATGAGCTGCACGGCGGTGTAGCCTCCGGCCTTGACGCGGGGCAGAACGTGGGCGGCGAAGTCGTCATAGCTGCCCACGGAGCCTTCCGTATGGGTGCGCGCGTCCTGCGCCATGCCGATATGAGCCTCGTAAATGCGCGGGAATTTCACGCGGGCCGGACGCTCGTATTTAAAGACATACGGTTTTTCCGGATCCCACACGCGGGCGCACCACTGGTCGGGATTGTTTTTGTCCTGCTCCACCCAGCGGGCGAAGGCGGGCACGCGGCGCTGAAGGCCGGTCTCGCCGCTGCCGTAGAGACGGATTTCGTAATAATCGCCGTGAGAGAGCGCGTCTTCCGGCAGATAAAGCTGCCACATGCCGCCGCCTGCGCGCACCAGTTCGTATTCCACGCGCTGCTCGAAGCCGATACGGGCCGTGGTCAGCCACACGCGCCCGGCGGAAGGCATGTATTCGCGCACCAGCCAGCGCCGACGTCCTTCCCTGTCCGTCACGCGGAACAGGCCCAGTCTCTCATGCAGAGAGGCGTAGGCACGGAGGGAGCCGTAACCGCGCATGACCCGCGCCGTCTCCTCTTCAAAACGCCGCGTGCGCTCCTGCAGAAAAGGCCGGTATTCGGAAAGCTCGGTATCGGTCAACGGATTCAGAACCGCCATGCCTCACTCCTTGATAAAGCGTTTTTCCCGGAACGCCCGCCGGACTCTCCCGGATACGCCGCATCTGTCTGCGGCACAGGCGTTCTTCCGTCTTCATCATAACGGATAAGGCGGGCACTGCACAAGTCCCGCGACACGGAGACGGGCCTTTGCGTCACTCCATCGCCGAAACATCCTGAAATCCCTTCCGTCAACACCGCCTTTTCGGCGCAGGCCGAAACAGCGGTCGGCCGCCGCGGGCGGGCAAGGCCCCACATCGAAGGAGCGCCACAATGCGGCACGGCGGAACGCAGAGCCTTTGTCCACCGCCTCAAGCTCCGTCACGCAAAGGAAAAAGCACGCTTCCTTTGATTGCCGGGCAAGCTCCGTCACGCAAAGGCAAAAGCCTGCCTCGCCGCAAGAGGCGAAGCGCAACCTCCGCCCGACGAAGCGCTCCCGAATACCGGAAACCGCTTTGCCGTGCCTTCGGGCCGCGCGCACGGCGAAAACGACCTGACGCAGCGTTCCGCCGCCCTGAAGCGCAGGCGCTTCCGCCCTTTCCCCTCCGGAGCGGGAACGCGCCCTGCCTCTCCGCTCCGCGAGACTGCGGCCGCGACCGGCCTTGCCGGGAGGCGGAACAGAGGGGGGCGCGGACGCTTGTCCCGACTTGCCGGGGGGGATTATTCTCCCCCGCATGCCTTTCCGGGGGGGCTTCCCCCCGAGAACTGCCTTTCCGGGGGTGCGGGGTTTCCCCGCATGCCTTTTTTCCGGGGCTCCCGGCGGGTCCGGGGCGGCGTTCCGATACCTCGCCCCCCCCGTCTGCTTCTCTCTGTCCCTTCCTCTCTCCGGGGCGGCGTTCCGATGCATCGGGTCACGCCCCGCGGTCTTTCCGGATCAGGCTTTCCGGTGCAGCTGGGGGACGACGTCGGAGAGGGTCGGGGCGGAGTCTTTTCCGGCGGCCGCGGCTTCGGCGGTATATTGGAGGGCGAGTTTGGCGGCGAGGGCGAGCTGTTCTTCTCTACCGAGGGATTCGTCGTCCATTTTGGCCATGAGCACGTCGTTCAGGATACGGCCTATCATGGGGCCGGGTTCGACGCCCATATGGCGCAAATCGTCGCCGCTCACGTCGGTTTTCATCTGTCGTCCCATATAGATATAGCGGGTAAGCTTTTCGTGCTGTTCGGTTTTGTCTTCCTGTGCCAGCAGGTAGAGGAGGGTTTCGAGGGGGGCGCGGCCGAGGATGCGGTGCAGTTCGCTCAGGGGGCCGTTAGACTTTTCCCAGCGGGTCATGCCCTGTCTTGCGGCCATGATGGCGGAGCGCACCTGCATGGTGGCGCGCTTTCTTCTGTCGGAGAACTGGAGTCTGTCGAGCAGGGTTTCCACTTCGGGGGCGGGCGCGCGGCGGCAGAGGGCGATGACCATGAGCATGAGCAGGTCCGGCACTTCGGGCAGGTACATGCGCATGTACCATTCGAGAACGCGGCGGACGCGGTCGGCCATGTCGCGTTTTTCGTCGTTCATGGCGAGAAGCGGATGCACTTCCGCGAGGAGGCCGAGTTCGTCCATGCGGCGGAAGCCGAGGAAGGGATTGCGCTCCTCCATCATGAGCTCAAGTTCGTGGCAGATGCGCGAGCCGGACAGGTGATGAATGAGATGCAGATCGTCGATGGCGTTGCGCATGAAGCGTTCGCACTGGGCGCCCATACGGAAGCCGTAGCGCTGTTCGAAGCGCACGGCGCGGAACATGCGGGTGGGATCTTCCACGAAGCTCAGGGCGTGCAGGGTACGGATGCGTTTGTTGCGGATATCCTCCTGTCCGTCGAAGAAGTCCACGAGCTGGCCGAACACGGCGGGATTGAGGCGCACGGCCATGGCGTTGATGGAGAAGTCGCGGCGGTAGAGGTCCATCTTGATGGACCCGCGTTCCACCTGCGGCAGGGCTCCGGGTTCGGAATAGAATTCGAGGCGCGCGGTGGCGATGTCCACCTTGATTTCCGTGGTGTCGGCCAGGTGGGTGCGGCGGTGGCGCTCCACCTTGTCGCACAGGCTCTCCGCAGGGAAGACCAGCATGGCGGTCATGAATTCCCTGTGCTCGCGCACGCGGCCCTTGAGACGTATGGCCAGCTTGTGGGCGAAGGCCATGGCGTCGCCCTCCACCACGAGGTCGATGTCGATGTCCGGCCATTTGAGGCCCTTGCCGTCCATGACGAGGTCGCGCACGAAGCCGCCCACCACATAGGCCGAGGCGTCGGTGTCCTGCGCGATTTCCCCGGCCATGCGCAGAAAATTCATGCACGGCCCGGAAAGGCGCTTGTTCATGACCGAGTAGAGACTGCGCTCCTTGCGCGCCTTGCGGCTGACGGGCGGAATGTGCGCGCCGTTCTCGCCCATGAACAGGCGTATGATGTCCGTCCTGGTGACCACGCCCACCACGGAGCGCGGCAGAAGCGTCTCGTCGCGGCTCTCCTCGTCCACGCCCTCCACGTCTTCGCCGTCCACCACGGGAATGAGGCGCTGCTGCCCGCCTATCATGATATCGACCAGTTCCTGAATGTCCGCGCTTTTCGGCACCACCTTGAAGGAGCGCTGCATGTACATGGTCACGTTGATGTGCGAGAGCCCGTGTCCGGAAGCCTTGGCCGCGGTCTCCTGCGCGAGAAGGCCCAGGCAGCGCTGCGTGCCGTCGGCGAAGATGGGCACGGCCTTGAGGCCGTAGCGGATCATGAGCGACTGCGCCTCGCCTATGGTCAGGCGCTCCGACACGCCGAGGGCCGGGCTGGTCATGAGCTTGCCCGCGGTCTCGTCGGCGTTCACGATGAGCGAGGCCTGCATCTTGAGAAAGTCGCGCACCTGAGGCAGCGTCATGTCCTTGACCGAGGCGGAGGCCGCGTAGTGATGCCCTCCCCCGCCGAGACGACGGCAGATTTCGCCCACGTCCACCATCGGCGAGTGCGAACGGCCCACCACCTGCACCTTGTCCTCCATGGAGGCCACGGCGAAGAGCACGGAACACTCCTCTATCTCCATGATGCGCGGGGCGAGAGTGGCGAAATCCTCGAGAAAGGTCTCGCTCTGCATGGAGGATATGGCCATGACCACGCCGCCGATGTCGCGCGCCTCCGTGTTCTCCAGCATGACGGAAAGCGCCTTCAGCTGCTCGCGCCCCATGACGCGCGTGACAAGACGGCTTACCACGGCAAGGTCCGCCCCGCAGGAAAGCAGCCAGGAG
>CASFUJ010000188.1 GCA_949297645.1 uncultured Desulfovibrionaceae bacterium | reverse complement strand
ATGAACGCCCGACGCTCCGGCTGATGCCGAAACGCTTTTTTCCGCAAGGCGGAAACGCCTTCCCCGGATTATTTTCCGTCCGCTCCCGGCCAGAAGAAGCACACCCAGTCGTCCGCCTCCGGATCTCCGGCGCTTGCCGAGCGCGTGGGGTCCGTGGCGGGGGAAGGGCAGCGTATCTGCTGCGGCGCTCCCATGGGAGCGTAGGCTTCCAGCATGCCCGGCACCTGCACGGCCAGAAATCCAGACAGGATGAGACAGCCGCCGGGACGGACCAGCGGCATGAGCTGGGGGGCCATTTCGCGGAGAGGACCGGCGAGAATATTGGCGATGACCACATCAAAGGTGCGGCCCTGCACCAGCTCCACGCTGCCTTCCTGAATGTCGAAGCCCTCGCAGATGCCGTTTACGGCGCAGTTTTCCCTTGCGTTGATGCAGGCGGCTTATGGCCTCAAGACACATGGTGGTCGTGGGATGATGCCCCGTGCCGAAGGCGGACTTGGGTTCGATGATGATGGGAATACGCCCTTCCGTATCCGTATCCTTCATCCACGGCGGAAGGATGAGAAAGTCTCCGGCCTGCACCGGCGTGAAAAAGCTGCGCCAGTTGGCCATCCAATCCGTGTCCGGCAGCGTTTCCCGGGTAAAAGAGACGCCGGGCAGCACGGCTCCCAGCGTGGAGACGAGCCGCTCAATTTCTTCCTCCTTTTCGGAGGTGACGCGCAGCAGCATGTCTCCCGTGGGCAGGGATTCCTCCTCCCAGCCCGCTCCGGCAACCTGGGCCACAAGAGCCTCGGCCAGAGCGAAATCCTCATCGGCAACGGTCAGATTCAGACGATATAATGACGGCATTATGATACTCCCGTGTTGTCTTCATTTCATACCCCAGAGCTTTATCATCAGAGACTCCGCTTGCCAAGGAGGACTTGACAGGCGCTCTTCTCTGCCGCACATTCGTGCCCATCGCGCCTGCGGACCCTTTTCGTCAACTCTTCGGATATATCATGGAACTCAACGGACTCATCGTCGGCCTCGGCAACCCCGGACCGCAGTACAGAGGCACGCGCCACAACGTCGGCTTCATGTCGGTTCAATCCCTTCTGGAAGAAGTGGAACGCGGCAACGGCCGCGCCCCGGAACAGCTTTCCGGTTCCCGTTTCAACGCCCTGCTCTGGCGCATCCAGATTCCGCACGGCGGTTCCTGGCTGGTGGCCATGCCGCAGACCTTCATGAACCTGAGCGGCGACGCCGTGCAGCCTCTCATGGCATGGTACAAGCTCCAGCCCGAGCAGCTTCTTGTGGTTCACGACGAACTCGACCTCGAACCCGGCCGCATGAAGCTCAAGAAAGGCGGCGGCGCGGCCGGTCACAACGGCATCAAATCCATCCAGCAGCGCCTCGGCACGCCCGACTTCTACCGCCTGCGCGTGGGCATAGGCAAACCGGAAAACCGCGAACAGGTCATTTCCTGGGTACTCGGACGCTTCTTCGACCCTGAACGGAGCATCATGGAAAAGACCTTTCCCGACGTTGTGGACGCCATCCTGCGCTTTGCCGTCGAAGGTCCGGAGAGGGCCATCAACGTTGCCAACACCCGCAAAAAACAGTGACGCCCCTTCCGGGACTTGCCAATAGCGGAAAAAACATCTATAGTTTTTTCTCCGGCTGTTCTTCTTCAGTCGGTTCCCCCTCTTCTTCTCCCTTGTCATCGTGCCCTTCCGGTACGATAGTTCTCTGCCCTTCTCTTTTTCCCGGTGGTATCTCTATGCCCATACGGAAACGTAAAGCTCCTGTCGAGCCCGAAACTGTAGAATCCGCTCCTCTTCTTGATGAAAGCGCATTGAACCTTACAGAGCTCAAGACGCGCAAAATGCAGGACCTCATGGACCTGGCGGAAAAGTATCAGCTTGAAAACGCCAGTTCCATGCGCAAGCAGGAGCTCATCTTTGCCCTGCTTCAGGCCTGCGCATCCCAGAACGGCGTCATACACAGCGACGGCGTGCTGGAAATTCTGCCCGACGGATACGGCTTTCTCCGCTCCCCGCTGTGCAGCTACATGCCCGGCCCGGACGACGTTTATGTCTCCCCTTCCCAGATACGCCGCTACCATCTGCGCAAGGGCGACTGCGTTTCCGGCCAGATTCGTCCGCCCAAGGAAGGCGAACGGTATTTCGCGCTGGTACGCGTCAACGAGATAGGCTTCGAACCGCCGGAAAACGCCCGGCATCTGGTGCTGTTCGACAACCTCACCCCCGTCTATCCCGACCAGCAGTTCTGCATGGAGACGGACTCCAGGAACATGTCGTCGCGCATCATTGACCTCATGTCTCCCATCGGCCGCGGTCAGCGCGCGCTCATCGTGGCGCCGCCGAGAACCGGCAAGACCATACTGCTGCAGACCATAGCCAACGCCATCAACGCCAACTATCCGGACGTGTACCTCATCATTCTGCTGGTGGATGAACGCCCCGAGGAAGTGACGGACATGGAACGCACGGTGAAAAACGCGGAAGTGGTCAGCTCCACCTTCGACGAACCGCCGCAGCGTCATGTGCAGGTATGCGAAATGGTTCTGGAAAAAGCCAAACGTCTGGTGGAGCGCAAGCGCGATGTGGTCATTCTTCTGGACTCCATCACCAGACTCGGCCGCGCCTACAACACCGTGACGCCTTCCAGCGGCCGCGTGCTTTCCGGCGGTCTTGACGCCAACGCCCTTCAGCGTCCCAAGCGTTTCTTCGGCGCGGCGCGCAACATCGAAGGCGGCGGCTCCCTGACCATCATCGCCACGGCCCTCATCGACACCGGTTCCCGCATGGACGAAGTCATCTTCGAAGAATTCAAGGGCACCGGCAACTGCGAAATCTACCTCGACCGTCATCTGTCCGACAAGCGCGTCTTCCCCGCCATCGACATCAACCGTACGGGCACGCGCAAGGAAGACCTGCTGCTCGGCGAGGATGTGCTCAACAGAGTCTGGATACTGCGCAAGATACTTGCGCCCATGTCTCCCATCGACAGCATGGAATTTCTGCTGGACAAGATGAAAGGCACCAAAAGCAATAAGGATTTCCTGAGCGGCATGGGACGCTGACGCTCCTTTCCCACTCCCGGAAAAGGCGTTGACAATCTGCCCTTTGCAGTGCATAGTGCCTTTCACGTCGGGGTTACGTCCCCCTTGCGCCCGTGGCTCAGCTGGATAGAGCGACAGCCTCCGGAGCTGTAGGTCGCGCGTTCGACTCGCGCCGGGCGCACCATTCGTCTTCCAGGGATACCGGAATTCCGGTATCCCTTTTTTCATATTCTGAGGACATGTTTCCGTACAAAGAGGTCAGTATGCGTCTGTTCCGCCTTCTTCTCCTCTGTCTTGCCCTTCTGCTCACCGGCTGCGGCACCTACTACCACGTCTCCGTCGATTCCCTGCGCGATATGCAGCAACCCTCCGGTACCCGTTACAGGCTTGTGCCCGGCAATGAAGACGTGCAGGAAAGCGATCTGCTTTTCCGCGAGGTCGTACAGCAGATGAAGCCCGCGTTTCAGGCAAAGGGATACACCGTGGTGGAAGAGGAAAAGGAGGCCGACAACATCGCGAAGGTCAGTTACTGGATGGAAGAGCCCCGGGTACACATCGACACGGACACCATCACCCGCTCCTATCCCGTAGTTGTGGGCAGAGGCAAATACCGTCATGTGGAATATGTGTATGTGGACGAACCCGTCGTCACGAGCACCACCATCTATTCCGCCAACCTGCTCATCGAGGCCTACGAGGGCTCCGCCACACAGCCGCTGGGACGACAGATATGGCGCACCGCCCTGCGCTGCTCCGGCGGCACGGAAGACTTCCGTACCCTTCTTTTCAGCATCACCCGCGTTCTTCCCGCCGTCCTCAGCACCGACAGTCACGGTCTGCGCCGGTATCAGGTCTTCCTCGGTGAGGACGGAGAAATCGAAGTGACCGACCTACAGAATTCCTCCTTCTAGCGGAATACCTGCCCGGAACCTTCCGGAAGGGCCTCATACAATACACACGGGATGACCATGCGCGGTCATCCCTTTTTGGTACTCTGAGGAAAAAAGGGACGACGGGCAGCGCTTGTCTCCTCCTTCCTTTTCTCCGGCTGAAAACCGGGCGAAACAAAGCGTGACGCATGCGGCCTTTTCGGGCTGACGCTGTTATGCCGCCCCGCGCCTTCTGCTTCCGTAAGCCGTTGCCGACGCTCCCGCCTCAACGCTGCGTACGCATCCCGCCGTCAGCATCCGGACTGCCCGGACCAGCAGAAAAATGCAGCACAGCGCGCCCGGCCCCGGAACCTGCTGACGGGTTTCCGCGCGTCACGGAAAGCTCGTATGCTCCGTTCGTACTCCGGGGCTTCTTCTCCGTGATATTTCAGACGACGCCCATCTGAACAGTATTGACGTGGCAGCGAAGACCATGACAGCGTCTCCGGACGCAATCAGCCGGCGTACTCCTCACCGTCAAACGACGCCCCGCTTTCCCCTCTTCGCAGAGAAGGCGTAAACGACGACACCAGCAAGCTCAACGGCATCCCTGCCGGAAAAAAGAGGGCCCACCATCATATTCGGAGCGATTCGTTTTCCCCCGAAAAAACGTACCGGAGGGATACGAGAGGCGTCTCGGAC
>CASFUJ010000187.1 GCA_949297645.1 uncultured Desulfovibrionaceae bacterium | reverse complement strand
AGCCGCCTATGTCCGAAAGAACGCCATGGGTCTGCGTACTGGCGACCATGTCCTTTATGCGGGAAACCAGCTCGTTGCCGGCATGAATGTCCACACCGGCGGAGGCGTATGCAGCGGAACGGGAAAAGCTCATGGTTCTATCTCCTCGATGAGAGCGCCTCTGTCCCTTCCGGACAGGGAGCGCCGTACGGTCAGCGCCTGCATGACCCGCGAAACCCGGCCACGGACCCGGTTCTGCGGCATTTCCCGAGGAAACCGCTCAGGCAGGTGCCCCGTATTAATAGTCACTTCCGGGCCGTTTGCCAAGTTTTTTATAGAAAGACGTCCTGCGCGCGTTGCTGCGAGAGACACGTCATCTTTTTTGTCATGGGAATATGCGGGAAAACGCAGACGCAAAAGAGCCCGCATGAACAGACGGAACGTTGAGGCGTCCGGCAGGGGAGGCGGACTGTCCGGCGGGCGTATTCCGTGCCGTGGGGCGGGACGTTTTCTTCATACGGGCGGCCGCGCGAGTTGAAGCAGAAGGCGCAGAACCGTGAAAATTTTTTCATCCTCTTGCTTTTCCCTGCGAAGGATTTAGAAGAAGTCAGGCCGGACGGTACTGAAATTTCATCTTCAAGGCGGTTGTCATGAGCAAAGATCCTTCCAATCCGTTTTCCATGCTTAATGCGCGGGACTTCCCTTCCCGCAGCAACAGAGAGAGTTCCCGCAAGGCGCGTCAGCCGAAAACTGTGGTGAAGAACAGGGAGGCCGAGGCCGCCGCGCTTGATGCGGACGCGGAACTTTTCATGCAGGCCATGGGGGGCAACGTGCAGGAGCTGCCTTCTTCCGGCGCGTCCGGTTCCGTCCGCAGGAGCGGGAAGACGGATAAGGGGGCTGCTGAATCCGACACGGATAACGACAGCTTTGCCCGCGCTCTGGAACAGAAGGGCGTGAAGCGTCTGCTGAAGAAAAAGGAACCCGTCGCCCCGGCGTCGAAGGCGGAAGAGGCGGAAGAGAAGGCTCCGGCGACGCTGACGGCCATGGCTCTTGCCGGGAAGCGCATCGGCACTACGGAGGATGCCGCCCTCATGCGCGAGGCCGCGGGCGTCTCTTCCGGAAGCGACGACAGCCGCGACTTCTTCACGGCCATCAAGGGAACCGTTCCCCTGAACGGCAGCGGCCGCGACATTCCCGTGGAGCCGGAAACTCCGGTCATTCCTGTCACGGACCCGCGTCATCCCCTGCAGGACTTCATGGACGGCAAGGTGGAGTTTTCCGTAGCCAGCACCGATGAGTATGCCGAAGGGCATGTCGTGGGACTGGATCTCATGATCGTCTCCCAGCTTCAGGCCCGTCAGTTCAGTCCCGAAGCGCATATCGACCTGCACGGTCTGAACTGCGAGCAGGCGTTTCAGAACCTCGTGGGCTTCTTCCGCAGTTCCTACTACAAGGGCGTGCGTACCGCCCTGGTGGTAACCGGGCGCGGACTCAATTCGTTCAACGGTGTGCCGGTACTGCGCTTCCGCGTGCAGCAGTGGTTCACGCAGGACCCCTTCAAGCGCGTGGTACTGGCCTTCTGCACGGCCCGTCAGGAGGACGGCGGCGCAGGGGCGTTCTATGTGCTTCTGCGCAGGTACAAGAAGAGCTCCGGAAAAATACGCTGGGATGTCATGCCCTCCGATCCCGACCTCTACAACTAGAGGCGGACGCATCCGGAAGGCGTTGCTGAGTCCGCAGGCTCCGTTTCCGGCGTCAGCCCTGCGGCCTCGGGACGAAGCAGGGGCGGGCTTACGACTTCTTCCCGGGAGCTTTCGGGGGGGGTCGGAAAAGCGTCCGCCCCGGGCGGAACTTCCGTTCGTCGCCCGGAATATGGTCTCAAGCGGCATGTTCTCTTTTATTGTGTCAGGGAGAAGGGAACGATGTTTTTTCGCGCCCTCCGCAGATGCAAGGTGCGGCGGGGACTTTTTTCTGACATCGCCTGTTCCTGTCGGAAAAAAGGCGTGATAAAAAAGAGATGTTACAAAATCTTTCCGTTTTTTTTCAGGTATGGCTTTAACTTTACGTCTCCGCCTTTGCTCTTGATGAAAAATGCGGGCTCGGCTATACTTGTTCTGCTCCGGCCTGTTCAAGGCCGTTATTTGTGCAACAGCCCCTTCCATGGGAGGACGATATGCAAGCTCCTGAAAAAAATCTGGCCTTTGATCTGCTCCGTGTAACGGAATCCGCGGCTCTCTCGGCGGCCCGCTGGCTGGGCAAGGGCGCCAAGGAGGACGGCGACGGCGCGGCTGTGGACGCCATGCGCCTTTCCTTCGATTCCCTTTCCATCAAGGGCCGCGTCATCATCGGCGAAGGCGCCAAGGACGAGGCTCCCATGCTGTACAACGGCGAAGAGGTGGGCGACGGAACCGGTCCTGAAATAGATATCGCCGTCGATCCTGTGGAAGGCACCAATCTGCTGGCTCTCGGGCGCCCCAATGCCATAGCCGTCATCGGAGCCTGCAAGTCGGGTTATATGTATAATCCCGGCTCCAGCTATTACATGAAAAAGCTTGTGGTGGGCCGCGAGGCCCGCGACGTGGTGGATATCGACGCCCCCGTGGCCGACAACCTGCACGCCGTGGCCCGCGCCGTGGGCAAGGACATCAACGACCTTGTGGTGTTCGTGCTCGACAAGCCCCGTCACAGGGGCCTTATCGAGGAAATCCGCAAGACGGGCGCGCGCATCACCCTGCATACCGACGGCGACGTGGCCGGTTCGCTCATGGTGGCCGACCCGAGCGTGGACGTGGATGTCATGATGGGAACCGGCGGTACCCCCGAAGGCGTCATTTCCGCCTGCGCCATCAAGGGCGTGGGGGGGCAGATGTTCGGCAGGTTCGACCCGCAGTCCGAAGCGGAGCGTCAGGCCATGATTGCCGAAGGCACCAGACTGGATGAAATCCTCACCGTGGACTCCATCATCCGTGCCGACGACGCTTTCTTTGCCGCCACCGGTATTTCCGGAGGCACGTTCCTCGGCGGCGTGAGTTATTCCGGCCGCGGGGCGGTGACCCATTCTCTGGTCATCCGCGCCAAGACCGGCACGTTCCGTTACATCGAGTCCCATCATAACTGGGAACGCCTGATGAAGTTCAGCTCCGTCCGCTACGACTAGGGCGGTTTTCGGAGCATAAGGGCGGGAGTACGGCGTCATGCAGGGTATATGGCGCGTGCTTTACGGCCCGGCCGGAAAAGGAAGTCTCCGTATCTGGCCCGGAAAGACGGGGCCGCTTCTTTGTGCGGCGGCCTGTGTGTATGACCCATAATCCATCAAGGAGTATGGAATGAGCAGTGTTCAGACGGCCATCCTGTTCCCCGGTCAGGGGGCGCAGGCATCTGGCATGGGGCGACGTCTCGCCGAGGCGTCCGCCGATATCATGAATCTGTGGAAGAAGGCGGAAAGCGTCAGCGGTCTGCCTCTGCGTGAAATATACTGGGAAAGCAACGACGCCACGCTCATGGCCGAGACGAGAAATCTTCAGCCCGCCATCACCGTGGTGAATCTTGCGCTGTGGATGAGCGTGGCGGATCGCCTTTCCCCGGCATGCACGGCCGGACACAGTCTCGGCGAATTCAGCGCTCTGGCTGCGGCCAAAGTGCTTCCCATGGACAAGGTGCTGGAACTTGTGACGCTGCGCGGCCGCCTCATGGCCGACGTGGATCCCGAACACATAGGCACCATGTGCGCCATGATTCGTCTCTCCCAGGAGCAGGTGGAAACCGTTGCCCGGGAAGTGTCCGAAAGCACCGGCAAGCTTGTGCGCGTGGCCAACAAGAACACTCCGCTGCAGTTCGTTCTGAGCGGCCATCGCGAAGCCGTGGAAGCCGCCGCCGAAAGACTGAAGGCGGAAAATCCGCGCGCCAAGGGCTTTCCCCTCGCCGTGAGCGGCGCGTTCCATACCCCCATGATGGCCGAGGCCTCCGCGGAATTTTCCAAGCTGCTGGACAAGCAGGACTGGCATGACGCGGCCTTCCCCGTCTATTCCAACATCAGCGGCGAACCTCTGAGCGACGCGGAGTCCATTCACAACGCCATGCGCCGTCAGATGACCTCGTCCGTCTGCTGGGTGGATACCATTTCCAATCAGTGGCGGGACGGCGTGCGCCGCTGGGTCGAAGTGGGTCCCAAGGCCGTGCTGGGCAAGATGGTGCCCGCCTGTCTCAATCATCTGGACGAAGCCGCCCGCCAG
>CASFUJ010000186.1 GCA_949297645.1 uncultured Desulfovibrionaceae bacterium | reverse complement strand
AAGGTGTTATATCTTGATGAAGCCCAGCGTAGCGCCCACAGAAGAGAGAAGCACTACGAGCAGAAGTACCGGGGCAAGCCAGGTGATGCAGACGCGAAATACCTTTTCCCCGTGGAAGGCGGAAGATATCTTCACTTCGGAGATGAGGGTTTCAATACCCATGATGCGGGCGATGAGCAGGCAGGTGAGCATGGCGGCCAGCGGGCAGAGGATGAGGCTGGCGAGGAAGTCCATCATGTCGAGGATGCTGAGACCGGCGATGGAAATGAAGTCCCATGCGCCGAAGCCCAAGGAGCAGGGCACGCCGAGGGCTATGGCCTCGAAGGTCATGAACAGGGCGCTCTTTTTACGCGACCAGTGCAGTTCGTCGGTGAGGGTGGACACGCAGGTTTCCATGATGGAAATGCTCGAGGTCAGCGCGGCGAAGAATACCATGAGGAAGAACACCGCGCCGATGATGCCGCCGAAGCCCATGCTCTCGAAGATTTTGGGGATGGTGATGAACATGAGGGAGGGACCGGCGTTCAGGGCTTCGGCCGTGCCGCCGGAGAAGGCGAACACCGCGGGAATGATCATGAAGCCGGCCAGCGTGGCCACGAGGGTATCCATGAGGCCGATGCTGTAGGTGGCCTGCTCCACGTTGACATCTTTCTTCATGTAGGAGCCGTAGGTGATGAGAATGCCCATACCTATGGACAGGGAGAAGAAGAGCTGGCCGCAGGCCGCGACTACGGTCATGATGGAGAACTTGGAGAAGTCAGGCACGAGATAGTAGTAGATGCCCGCTCCCGCGCCGGGACGAGTCATGGAATAGACGGCCACGATGACGGCGAGGATGAGCAGCAGGGGCATCATGACGCGCGAAGCGCGTTCCACGCCGCCTTCCACACCCTTGAGAATGATGCCGAGCGTGCAGCCGAGGAAGATAAGGTGCCAGATAACCGGCTCCCATGTGGAGGAAATGAACCCGCCGAAGTAGCCGTCCGTGGCCACGTCGCCGACATGACCTGTGATGTATTCGAACAGAAATTTGATGATCCATCCGCCGATGAGGCAGTAGTAGGGCAGGATGAGCATGGGTACGACGGCGTTCACCCAGCCGCCGAACACCAGGAAGGGATTGCGCTTCATCTGTCCGAAGGCCCGGTAGGCGCCCACGGGACTGAGACGGGTCTTACGCCCGAGGCTGGTTTCGGCCACGATGAGCGCGTAACCGAAGGTGAGCATGAGAAGAATATAGACCAGCAGGAAGATACCGCCTCCGTACTTGGCGGCGAGGTAGGGGAAACGCCAGATGTTGCCGAGACCTACGGCGGAGCCCGCCACGGCGAGAATGAAGCCTATGTGGCCGGAAAAGAGACCGCGGGCACTGCCTTTGCCTGCATCAGAGGATGTCTGCTGGGACATACACGACTCCTGAAAGAAAAAATGTTCGCGTCAGAATATAAGAAGGAAGGGAAAATGACAAGCCGCAAATCCCTTTTGTTTCGCCTGGCGGAAAGGGGACTCCAGTGCGGAAGAGGCGGAGGGGGCGTTGCGGCGAATGACAGACGGGCGGCGTTCATGCTGCAGGCGGTTGCGGCCGGTGGTCTGAAAAGAGCGGCAGGCAGGTACCAATATCATCGTTTTTGCGCAGGCTTTCTGCTAGGGTATCTTTTCAGACGAAAAGGACGGCGTCCGTGCACGGAAGCGGAGCCGTCTCATGCGGTCCGGTCAGGAGGTATCCATGGACGAAGCGGCCCGAGAGAGACTGAACGCCGAAATAGCGGAGGAACAGGAGCGCCTGCGCTGTCTGCAGGAACTTTTTCAGGGAGCGTCGCTGCCGGATATGGCGGATGAGGCGACGCATCTGGAGGCCGTGCGTTTTGCGGGAGCCCTTGCCGAGCGCAGTGCGAAGCGCTTGAGCGCCCTGCGCGAGATGGCGGCGCGCGGTGCGGGGGAGGTGCGCTTGTGCGAGGACTGCGGAGAGCCCATCCCCGCCTCCCGTCTGCTTGCGGCTCCCGATTGCGTGTGCTGCCGGGCCTGTCAGGCCGTCAGGGAAGGCGAGCGTCCGCGGGGAGACGAAGACTGATTTTTGTCGGAGGATGCAACACGACTGTAATATTCCCGTCACATGATTCTGGCATACTGCGCCGAGTTTCAGGAGACCAACGAGACCGGAGAGAGAGTATGTCGTTTTTTACAGCCATGCAGCTGCTCGGCGGCGTGGGCATTTTTTTGTACGCCATTAAACTTATCAGCGAATCCCTGCAGATGCTGGCCGGCGAACGCCTGCGCAACATCATCGGTATGTTTACGAAAACGCCCGTCCTGGGCGTTTTTTTAGGTACGGCCGTCACCATGGTCATCCAGAGCAGCAGCGCCACCACCGTGATGACCGTGAGCTTCGTGGACGCAGGACTCATGACGCTCACTCAGGCCATCGGCGTCATCATGGGCGCCAACATCGGCACCACGGTCACCGGTCAGATCCTCGCCTTCCGGGTCAAGGACCTGGCGTATCTTTTCATCATGATCGGCGTTCTTCTCATCTTTTCCTGCTCTTCCAGAAAAAGACTCAAGCATCTAGGCGAAGGACTGCTCGGCTTCGGTCTGCTCTTCATCGGCATGCAGACCATGGAGAGCTCCATGGCTTTTCTGCGTGACAGGCAGGACATCTTCCTGGCCTTCAGCGACAATCCTCTGCTCGGGCTTGCGGCGGGCACGCTGCTCACGCTTCTCGTACAGTCCAGCTCCGCCACCGTGGGTCTGACCATCGCGCTGGGCACGCAGGGGCTCCTTCCTCTTGAAGCGGCCGTTCCCATCATTTTCGGCGACAACATAGGCACGACCATCACCGCGGTGCTGGCGGCGCTGGGTACGGGCAGAGCCGCCCGGCAGGCCTGCACGGCCCATGTGCTCTTCAATGTGATAGGCGTGTGCATCTGGATGCCGCTCATGCCCTTGTGGATAGGCTTCATCGAGGCCTCTTCCTCCTCCATCGGCCATCAGATAGCCAACGCTCATACCATGTTCAACATCTGCAACACCATCCTGTTCCTGCCGTTCGTCAAACCTTTTGCGGCTCTTATCCGCAAGCTCATTCCCGATGCGGAACGCATCGACAGACGCGATGCGGTCTATCTCGACCCGCACCTCATACAGCGCACTCCCGTGGTGGCCGTCAGCGCGGTGCGTCATGAATGCCGTCACATGGGAGAAATGGTGCTGGATCTTCTGCATCATACGGAAAAGGTGTTCTTCGAGCAGAAGGACGAGGAAAAGGAGACGGTCAAACAGATGGAGGACCGGCTCGACAATCTGGAGAGCTCCATCCGCAGTTATGCTGCGGATATCATGCAGGCCGGAATCGACGGCAGGGACGCCGAAATCCTGGAAGCCTGCGTGGTGAGCGCCGGAGATCTGGAGCGCATAGGCGACAAGGGCAAGAGACTCATTGATTTTTACGAGTACCGGAAGAAGAGGGGAGACGACTTCTCCCCTGCGGCCATGGCGGAAGTGCGTTCTCTTTTTCTTGAGACGCGCAGGGCCGTGGGACTTGCCGTGTCCGCGTTCGGTCCGGAAGAATTCACCGCGCAGGACAGGGAGCGGCTGGACGGTCTGGCCGAACATGTCCGCAGTCTCGAAAACACCCTGCGCGCCAACCATGCTTCCCGTCTGAGCGAGGGACATTGTTCTCCGGAAGCGGGACTGGTATTCATCGACGTGCTCGGAGCCATAGAGCAGATTGCCTATCGTTCCAGAAAGATAGCCGCTCACATGGCGGGCAAGAGCGTGGAGGCGTAACGTGGCTGAGGAAAAGGTCAGGGAAGAGAAGCAGCCGGGTCGGAAGAAGAAGGTGGATCTGGCGTCTCAGGAATACTACCTGAACAGGGAGCTGAGCTGGCTGGATTTCAATGCCCGCGTGCTGGAGACGGCGCTGGACGAGAGACTGCCGCTGCTGGACCAGACCCGTTTTCTTTCCATCTTCTACAACAATCTCGACGAATTCTTCATGGTGCGCGTGGCCAAGGTGCTGCACAGGTACCGTGAGGGTGCGGCAGGCGCCGAACCGGACGACATGAGTCCGTCGCGGCAGCTTGCCGAGATACGGCGCAAGGCCTCGGCGCTTCTGAACACGGCAAGCGAGCACTGGCAGAAGAACCTTTCTCCGCGTCTCAGGGAGAAGGACGTGCACATCGTGCGCTATGCCGAGCTTACGGAAAAGCAGCGGCG